>CAYQDT010000897.1:0-2234 GCA_964416225.1 uncultured bacterium | reverse complement strand
TGTGCTGTCCCGAATGCTGCGGACCAGCGGCGCCCTCCACGCCGAATGGGCGCCGCTGGTCATTGATGTGGAAGAGGGGCTGGGCTACGTGGTGACGGTGGCTACCGCGGACGAGACGGAGTCGCGGGAGCACCTTGCGGAGCTCTCCGGCGAGTACCTGCTGTTTGGGCAACTGGACCTCGGCGAAGAGCGCGTCTGGCTGGATGCCCGTCTTTTCAGCCGCCGCCGTGACGAAACGCTGCTCTATCCCCGCTTCTCCGGTACCCGCGAGGAGTTTCTACTCTGGATGCCGGAGTGGGCCCGCGAAGTGGCGGAGGCGGTTCAGGGTCCGCTGGAGGCAGGCGTCGCGGAGCGGCTCTCCCGACCCGTCACCGCTGCGTGGGACGCGCTCCGTTTTTACTGCAACGCGCTGGATGCCTACGGGCGCGAGATCCGGGATCCGGAGTGGGAATGGCGTGTGATGGTGCAGGTCTACGCCGCCCTGGAAAATGACCCGGGCCTCGAGTGGGCGGCGGAATTGGGCGCCCACGTGACGGATGGCTGTCTCCGCGCCGGCGAGTGGGAGCATGCGGCGGACCTGGTGGGGTACATGAGTGCCCGCGCCCCCGATTCGCCCGCGGTCGCGCGCCTGGAGGCGCGCCTTCGAGAGCGGCTGGACGGCTGATCGAGCCGTTGCGGGCATTCAGGGGGCGGACCCCGCCGCCCCCGCCGCGCCCTTCCATCACCTCTTCCATGGATCCTCGTGAGCTCCTCGAATCCGCCATCCGCTACTCCACGCCACTTGTATTCGCGGCGCTGGGGGGAGTGCTGTCGGAGCGGGTCGGGGTGGTGAACATCTCTCTCGAGGGGGTGCTGCTCGCCGGCGCCTTCGGCGCGATGGCGGCCGCCGCAGTCACGGCACACCCCTGGATCGCGATTGGCGCGGCCGCGCTGCTCGGCGCGTGCGTCGGACTGGTCCACGGATGGCTCGTGCTTCGCCTGCGGGTCGACGCGATCATTTCCGGGATCGGAATCAACCTCCTCGCGCTGGGAGTCACCACGTTTCTGCTCCGCGCCTTCTTCAGCCAGGGCGGCGTCGGCGTGGCGGTCCGCGGGCCGGAGCCCTGGCTGAGCGGTCTGGCCGGAATACCCGTTGTGGGGACCGTGCTGGGCGCGCGTACCCCCTTCGTCCCGCTGGCGCTCACCGCCGTGGGTTTCGTGTGGTTCATCATCTACCGCACCCGCGGCGGGCTGCAGCTCCGGGCGGTCGGAGAGGCACCATCCGCGGCACTGGCGGCCGGCGTACCGGTGGACGCCCTCCGGTTCTTCTGGCTGGCTGCCGGCGGCGCGCTCACCGGCATCGGAGGCGCCTACCTTACCCTGGAAGCCGCCGGGCGATTCACGGAGAACCTCTCGGCCGGCCGGGGGTATCTGGCGCTGGCGGCCGTGATCTTCGGCCGCTGGCATCCGGCCGGCGCGGCGGCGGCCGTGCTCTTCTTCGGGATGGGTGAGGCGCTGCAGATTGAGCTGCAGGGTCATCCGCTCTTCAACATCTCGGTTCCCAGTGAGATGCTGAGCGCGCTCCCCTACCTCCTCGGGCTGCTCGCTCTGGCCGGCGCGCTCGGCCGCTCCACGCCCCCGGCGGCTCTGGGCCGGTACGAGTAGCGCTCCTGCGGCGCTGGGGACGCCATCAGCCGGCACCTGCGTCGCTCAAGTACCGATTGATCAGGGGCCGCGGCGCCACCGCGCCGCCTCCGCCCACCGCTGTCGCCGGATGGAACGGGACCCCGGCCCGGAATGGCGGCGAGCCGCGCGGCTGGAGCACGGGATGAACGAGAAGTGGTCCCATTAGTCACCGCGATCCGCGAGTGCGCCGGTGCTGGCGCCGGGGTCGGTTCCGCGGGAGCATCGCTCGGACGGCTGCCGGTCCAGAATCTCCCGAACCTTGCGGACCAGCGCCGCTGTCGCGAACGGCTTCTGGATGAGGTCCACGTCTGCTGCCAGAACGCCGGCCCGCATCACCCCATCATCCGTATAACCGGACATAAAGAGCACCCGGCACTCCGGGAATCGAGCCTTCACGCGAGTGGCCAGCTCGCGGCCGCTCATCCCCGGCAGCACCACGTCGGTTAGGAGCAGGTGAATCTCCGCATCATGCTCCCGGCACAGCTCGAGCGCCTCCGCCGCGGACTCCGCCACGAGCACCGTGAAGCCCTTCTCCCGCAGGAGCTCGCGAACCATGCCGCGCACTCCGC
>CAYQDT010000896.1:0-2240 GCA_964416225.1 uncultured bacterium | reverse complement strand
CGCTTCGGCTCCCGGCGCGTGCTGGAGGGGGTGTGCGCGGAAGTCGCCCAGGGTGAGGCGCTGGTGGTCACCGGCTACAACGGCTCCGGAAAATCGACCCTCCTCTCCCTGATTGCCGGCCTGCAGCGCCCCGACTCGGGCGAGGTCCGGCTCGCTGCGGACGGCCGGCAGGTCACGGAGGACGCTCGTCGGCGGGACGTCGGCTACGTGGCGCCGGACCTGACCCTCTATCCCGAGCTGAGCGCGTGGGAGAACCTCGAGTTCTTCGCCCGGGTCCGCGGGCTGGCCTGGGGCCGGGAGCAGGCGGAAGCGCTGCTGAACCGAGTCGGCCTCGTCGGGCGCGGCGGTGACCTCGTCGGTACCTTCTCTTCCGGGCTGCGCGTACGGATGAAGTACGCCGTGGCGCTGCAGAGCGCGCCCCGCTTCCTGCTCCTGGACGAGCCCACCGCGATGCTGGACGCGCACGGGGCGGAGCTCGTGGAGACGATCATCGCGGAGCAGCGCCGGCGCGGGATTCTCGTTCTCGCCACCAACGATCCGTCGGAGACCCGGCATGGCGACCTCTTCCTCCATCTCGGGTGAGACGGCCGCTTCCGCCGGGAAACTCCGCGGAAGCTGGTGGGAAGAGGCCCGGGCCGTCTTCCTGAAAGACGTCCGCTCCGAGCTCCGGACGCGGGCCGCGCTGGTCACCATCCTGCTCTTCGCCGTGGTGACCCTCATCGTGATCGCGATGACGGTCCGGCTGACGGGCGAGGGGCTCACCCAGCAGGGTCTCGACCCCGCGTACCGGGAGCTGATCCGGCAAGGCCGAGACGCGGAGATCCTGCACGGGGTGCCGGAGGGGACGCGGACCCGGCAGGCGCTGCTCTCCGCGCTGCTCTGGGTCATCCTCTTCTTCAGCGCCATGGCCGGGCTGCCGCGCACCTTTCTGAAGGAAGAAGAGATGCACACGGCGGCGGCGCTCCGGCTGACGGCGCGGCCGAGTGCCGTGTTCGCCGGAAAGCTCCTCTTCAACGCGCTGCTGGTGCTGCTGGTGCTGGTGGTGGTCCTGCCGCTGTTCCTGATCCTCTACGTGCCGGTGGTCCGGCACTGGCCGCTGTTCCTGGCATTTCTGGTAACCGGCTCCCTGGCGATGGCCGGCAGCGCCACCATCCTGGGCGCCATCGTGGCGCGGGCGGGCGGGAAGAGCTACCTGATGCTGCCACTGGCCTTCCCCGTTTTGTTGCCGATCCTCATCCTCGGGGTCAACGGAACCACTGACGCGATCGGCGGAACCGGAGGCAACCAACTTCCCACCCTTGTGTCCTATCTGGTAGCGATGGTCACGCTCTCGGCGATGCTGTTTGAGAAGGTGTGGACGGACCATTGAGCGCTCCGGCCGCGAGTTCGAGGGCGGATTTTACCCGGAACATGGACCGGGCGGAGAAATCGGCGCCGGATCACACCCAGAATGTGATCCACCTCGCAGAAACCGGGAAGGCTCAACCGGTATAATGGGGCCGTTATAATTGGGAAGGTATGGACAGACACCCCACAAAATCGAGAGGGCTGGCCTGGTGGCAGTGGGCTTTGCTGCCGCTGATGGCAGCCGTGATCGTGATGACCTATTGCTGGCTCGGGCCGGCGTGGGGCTTCCAGGATCCGCAGTCCGCGCGCATCATGATCTGGCACGTCCCCCAGGCCATGCTGTCCGTGATCTGGTTCGGAATCGCAGCCTGGTACGCGGGGCGTCTCCTCTGGAAAAACGGGGCGTTCGACGACGCGCGCTCGGCGAAGGCTTCCGAGATCGGCCTCATCCTGACCATCCTGACGGTGGTGACCGGGGCGCTCTTTTCCAAGATGCAGTGGGCGGGCGGCTTCAACTCCCCGTGGTACGCCGGCTATTGGCAGTGGGACCCCAAGCAGACCTGCGCCCTCATCGTGATCCTTATCTTCGGAGCCTACTTCGGACTCCGCATGTCCGTGGAGGACCCGCGCACCCGGGCTCGCCTCTCGGCCGTGTACGCCCTGATCGCCTTCGCGACGGTGCCGTTCCTGTATTACGTGGTGCCGCAAATCCTGGAGAAGTCCAGCCTGCACCCGGACGCTCCCCTGTTCAAGCCGGGCGCGCTCTCCCCGTCCTACCGGGTAACCTACTGGCTCTCCACCCTCGGCTTCCTGGGAATTACTCTCTGGATCTACCACCTCCAGCTCCGTCTCGCCGCCCTGGTCGAGCGCCGCGCGACACCGGCCGCCGGGCC
>CAYQDT010000895.1:533-2240 GCA_964416225.1 uncultured bacterium | reverse complement strand
CCATAGGAGCGTCTTTGCCTCCCACTGGCCGGCGGCATCGAGCTGTTCGAGGAACTGAACCTCGCCGCCGCTCTGGGTCGCGAGGGGGAGTCCATCGCGGTACAGGATGCGGTTGGCGGTGATGGCCGGGACCTTGGCGCCCGGCGTCAGGATGCCGATCAGGTTCAGGGGATCGGTCCCGGAGACGGCAACGAGTGTTCCAGTTGTAGGCCGGCGGCGAAGCTCGCGTAGCAGGCCGATGGCCTCCGGGAGGGCGAACTGCTCGCCTGGAAAACCGGCCACGAAGCGGCCGCCACGAATCTCGCCGCGCGCCTCAAGCCGGCGATAGACCGCGAGGAGCTCGCGCCATTGCGGCAGCCATCCGTTCTCTCGTATGAGCAGGCGCCAGTACACCACGCCGTAGCGGCGCAACAGCGTCCGCGCCGCATGCTCGATGGCGTCCGCACGCACCGGAGCTGTTCTACGCTGTACAACTGCCCAGCGTCCGGCGTCTTCCAGGCTAACCCCGCGCTGTCGCTTGTCCGCCGGCAGCAGCAACAGGCGCAAGCCGGCGAAGCTGTCGGAGGTGATCAGCCCCGCGGCGGCAGGAGGGCGGCGCTCGTCGCCGGGCCGTCGTGACCCGCGCCGAGCGCCCGGTGCGCCGGATAGCCGGCCTGCTACAATTCCGGTGAGGGACAGATTCGCGCGGACAATGGGGTCCGGCGAGGGTGTCCGCGCAGGAGGATGCATGGAGTACGCATCACGACGGCTGCGCGTGGGGCGCATCCTGGCGCGGTGCCTGGGGCTGGCGGCTGCGGTCTGGCTGCTGGGACGCTCCTTCGCCGCGCTCCAGCAGGGGTACCTGGACCAGCGCCTGGTCCAGGCGGCCGCCTCCGACAGCGTGTCCCTGGTGGACCAGGCGCTCCGGAGCGGCGCCAACCCGAACTCCCGCACGGTGGACGGCTACAACTTCCGGGTGCCCGTCCTGTTCGTGGCGATTCGCAACGGCGACCCCAGCCTCTGCCGGGAGCTGCTGCGCCGCGGCGCGCGGCCGGAAGCGCGGGAGATCGGGCGGGATGGCCGGCTCCACTTCAACGGCGTGATGGAGGCCGCGCGCCTCGGCAAAGCGCGCCTGGTCCGCCTCTTCCTGGACCACGGCGCCGACCCGAACACCCATGACGACGACGGCTTCACCGCCTTGATGTGCGCCGCCATCAGCGGAGACACGGCCACCGTGCAGGTGCTCATGGACCGCGGCGCCGACGTGAACCAGCGCGACCAGCGCGGCTTCTCCCCGCTCCTCATGGCGGAGGCGCGCCACCGGGACGCGGTCTGGACGCAGTTGTCCCGGGCCGGCGCCACACGTTGAGTACCTGGCAGAGAGTTCCTATGCGCACCGTGGCGGCATGCTGGCGAGGCGGCGTGCCGGTGGGACGGGGGCGAGCGGGCGCGTTCGCTCCCCGAGCACTCGGCACGGGGACCCCGCAGCCGCGATGCGCGCGCTGCCCGGATATGGGCAACTACCGCCTCCCGGGCAGTTTCCGTCCCCCTGTGAAGGCGGCAGCCCGGCACTTCCCATCTTCCGAGGCTTTCCCTCGACGGCGGGGCGAGCCCCGGCGACCCGCCTCGGCTGCGCGCCGCACTCGTCCGGTGCCAAACCCGCATCCGCCTGCGGTCACTGCTGGCTAGCTCGCTAGCCATCGGGTTTACCCGGCTGCGGCGATTTCC
>CAYQDT010000895.1:0-523 GCA_964416225.1 uncultured bacterium | reverse complement strand
GTGTAGTACGGCTCACCCCTCCGGGGCCGGGCGGTCGCCCCGAGGTGCTCGCCGCTCCGAGAAGCCGCGCACGCCGGGTGCAGAATGGTCGCCAGCCATGCCCATGTCCGCCGCGCTGCCGGAGGGCCGAGGTCCGGTTCAGGCACGGCCACTGGCCGCGCTCCGTCCTTCCTCCTGGCGCGCTGCTGATTTCGCAACATCTTTTCACTCAAAGGTTGACAATATCGCAGAGCGAACAGGTACTTTGGTAGGTCGTGAACTGTTACCGGACACCTGCTATCTTGCCGGCGCCGATACGCCGGTGCCCCTTACTCCAATGCTTCGTTAGCACCCCACACCAGCCGTTTTCAGGAGGCGTCCCGATGAAGCCCCGCGTTCTTCGATGGACGGGCACGGTCGCCGCGATCTCAGCCATCGCGCTGGGGATTTGCCGTGCTTGTGCCGCGGGGAGGCCTGCCTAAATCGGGGCACACTTTCGAAGCGGCTAGCGCGCCGCCCGCCGACCCCGCCTATCGCCACGCGC
>CAYQDT010000894.1:0-2244 GCA_964416225.1 uncultured bacterium | reverse complement strand
CACCTACGGGCTGCCGGTGACCATTACGAACTGCTCGAACAACTATGGTCCGCGGCAGCACACGGAGAAGCTGATCCCCACGGTGATTCGAGCGTGTCGGGAAGGCCGGCCCATTCCCGTCTACGGAGACGGCTCCAATATCCGGGACTGGCTGTACGTGGAGGACCATTGCCGCGGGATCGACCTGGTGCTCCGCCGCGGGCGGGTAGGGGAGAGCTACAACATCGGCGGAAACAGCGAGCGCAGCAATCTGGAGATCGTCCGTGAGATCTGCCGGCGCATGGACGCCTGGCACCCCGAGGGAGAGCCGCACGAGCAGCTGATTACCTTCGTCCGAGACCGTCCCGGCCACGACTGGAGATACGCCATCGATGCGACGAAGATGGAACGGGAGCTCGGCTTCCGGCCGTTGGAAAGCTTCGAGACCGGGCTCGAGAAGACCGTGGCCTGGTACATGGCCCGAATCACCCCTTCGCCGGAGGCCGGCGAGGGTGACCGGGCGGGTGGGAAGTAAGCGCCGATGAATGATCTGCAGGACGCGCCAGCCGTTCAGAAGCCGGCGGACGCCTTCCAGAACGCCGTCAACCGATCCGGCGCGCCGGGGACGCCGGCCGCCGGCGGGCGCACCGCGGAGCGGCGCTCTCCTGCGCGTCCGGGCGCGAAGCGTCGCCGCCAATTGCGGCTGGTGGGCCTCGCCATCACCGGCCTGCTGCCGCAGGGCCTCAAGCGTGCGGTCTACCGCTGGGTCTTCGGATACCGGATCAGCCCGAGCGCACGCATCGGCATCGCGCTGCTGGACTGCGCCGGGTTGACCGTTGGGGAGCATACCACCATCTCCCACGGAGTGGTGTTCTTGAGCTGCGGGCGGACCACGCTGGGCGCGAACGTCCGGATCGGTCCCCTGAACCTCTTCCGTGGGGGTGACCGGATCCAGCTCGACGATTACGCTCAGCTTCTCCGCTTCAACGTCATCAACGCGATCGTGGACCATGACTCGACAGATCAGCCGGATTCCTCGTTCTACCTGGGCTACGGCTCGGTGATCACCGCGGAGCACCGGATCGATTTTACGGACCGCGTTCAGATTGGCCGGCGCTCGATCCTCGCGGGCCGCAACTCGTCCATCTGGACCCACAACATCCGGACCGGAAAGCCGGTTGAAGTCGGGGACTACTGCTACGTCGGATCGGAAATGCGGATGGCGCCCGGAAGCCGGATCCCGGACTACAGCATCGTCGGCCTGGGCTCCGTGATCACGCGCGACCTGGGCAAAAACTGGGGACTGTACGCCGGGGTGCCGGCGGTCTATAAGCGGGCGCTTCGGGCAGACGACCTGCCGATGATCTTCGGACGGACTCGTCCGGATTTACCCGATGAGGACGAGCCTCCGGTGCCGTTCGATATCCGCGGGGACGACCCCGTCGAGGCTCCGGCGACCCGCGCCTGACCGAGCGGGAGGTCCGAGAGCGGCGGGCAGCGCCGTCGGATCCGGCACGCCCGGTCGGGGCCGTCATCCCGGACCCACCGCGGAACCGTCCGGCGACAAAGTCAAACCGGAAGACAGATCAAGTTCTGTATTAAAGTAATGCCCCCGCCGGTCCGATGATTGAGTTTGGTGACGCGCCGCCCCGTGAGCCCTGGGCAACGTCAGTGGGCGCGTTCACCATCCTTGTAATTGAACTCGCTGTTTGATGCAGAGCGCTATCCGCGCCGGGCGGTTGAATGCCTTGCAGGACACCCGCCGGGCGCAGGTTCCGCCAGGCACCGATCCCAGCGCCGGAATCGGCCGTGGGACCGGCAGTGGAGCGCTTTCGATGGCGCATTGCGACAGGTCGGGGAGGAATTGCTGCATGCCCACCGCTACCGAATCCCTTTGCTGTGTCGAATGCCGCGGCTCATTGAGCGGTGAGGAGCAGTCGCTCCGCTGCGTTGAATGCGGCGAGGCGTATCCGATCCTTCGGGGCACGCCGCGGGTCCTTCCCCGGGTTCTCCGCCGCACGCTTCTGGGTGAGGAAGCAGGGGGGACGGCGGCCGCTCCCATCGATCCGTCGACCGAAGCTAAGCTAAAGACCGCGGCCAGCTTCGGCTTCGAGTGGCAGCGATTTCATCAACTCCGCGCCGAATGGGAGCGGAATTTCCTGGAATACATGCAGCCCCGCGGCGCGGATTACTTCCGCGGGAAGAAGGTTCTGGACGCCGGGTGCGGCACCGGCCGTCACTCCTATTACGCCGCCAGCTTTGGCG
>CAYQDT010000893.1:0-2245 GCA_964416225.1 uncultured bacterium | reverse complement strand
GCAACGTTGTTGCAGCGCGAAAGAGACTCAGCGAGGCAACTGAGCCTCTTTCGCGCTGTCAATGAGATCGCCATGCCGACCGCAATGCTGGGCTCGGTGCTTTCCTTCAATACCGTGAGCTGACCTGCCATGCCGCGCCGCCGCCAAACCAGGAAACCTAGGCCGGAGGAACTGCTCGCGCGCTTCATCGCCCACCAGGCGGTCCGCAACGGGATACTGGAGGAGTTCCACGCGGGTGTCGCGCCGTCGTCCGAGGCGGGGGACTTCTCCGACGTGGAGGTACGCTCGCCCTACGGCACGATCCCGTGGAACCGGGTGAGCCGCATCTCGGACCCGGAGCTGCGGCGCCTGATGCTCCAGGTGGAGCAGGGCATCGCCCGCTGCCTGGTCGCCATCGACGCCATGGATGACGCGGAATACGCCGCGTTCCTCGCCCGGTTGGAGCGGGAATACTTCGGACCCGGCGGGATCAGCTGGGACCGGCCCCGCGCTCCCGGCGCGGACGGGTAGCGCGGCCGCTCACGCGCCAAGCGAGGCGCGCCAGCGCGGACATCCGCTCGGCGATCCCCTCCCATTCTGCCGCGTCGAACCCGGCGCCGTACTCGGGATCGGCGGCGCGCAGGCGGTCCCGGACCGCTTCGGCCGTAAAGAGCGGCTGGACGGTCCGGCCAGGGGCGGCATCGGCGGCGTGCTCGGTATGCATGGGACGACCGTAGCCGCTTGGCCGCCCGGCCGCAACTCCCGTCCCGGCCCTGCACGGGGCGGCCCGACAGCAAAGTAACCGAAAGGAGGCGCATGCCATGCCATACGTTCCTGTACGTCCGCAAGTCCACTGACGAGGACGACCGCCAGACCCTGAGCCTCGACGCCCAGGAGAAGGAGTGCCGCGCGTTCGCCGCCGGGCGGGGCCTCGAGGTGGCGGAGCTCGTTCGCGAGTCCCACTCGGCCCGCCGCCCCGGCCGGCCGCTCTTCGAGCAGATGCTGCAGCGGGTGGCGGCGCTCGCGGCGCAGGGCCGCAAGGTCGCCATCCTCTCCCACAAGCCGGACCGACTCCTGCGCAACCTGGCGGACTGGGCCAAGCTCAACGACCTGATCGACGCCGGCGTCGAGCTGCTCTTCGTCACCGGGTCCTACCCGAACAACGCCCAGGGCAAGATGGCCTTCGGCGTGAACGTCCTCTTCGCGAAGTACTACGTGGACAACCTCTCCGAGGAGGTGCACAAGGGCATCCGCGAGAAGATCGCCCGCGGCGAGTGGCCGGCCTGGGCGCCGCTCGGCTACCTGAACGTCCGTGACAAGGCCGCGCCGGAGCGCGTCGTGGTGGACCCGGCGGTGGCGCCGCTGGTCCGGCGCGCCTTCGAGCACTACGCCACCGGCGACTATTCGCTGGCCACGCTCGCGGCCAAGCTGGAGGCGGAAGGGCTGGTGGGCCGGACCAAGCGCAAGCGCCTGACGCCCGGCTACCTGCAGGACCGGATCCTGCGCAACCCCTTCTACTGCGGCCTGATGCGCTTCCGGGGCCAGCTCCACCCTGGCGTGCACCAGCCGCTCGTCCCGGTCTCGCTCTTCGAGCGTGTGCAGGAGCGTATGCGGGAGGCCGGCAAGCCGCGCCCGAAGCGGCACGCGTTCCGCTACCGCGGCATCTTCAAGTGCGCCCGCTGCGGCGGCGCCGTGGTGGGCGACCTCAAGAAGGGCAAGTACCTCTACTACCGCTGCAGCCACCACCGCGGCCCGTGCGACGAGCGCTACCTCCGGGAGGAGGAGCTGGAGATGCTGCTGCGCCGCCGCGTGCGCGAGCAGGTGGCGCTTAGGCCGGCAGCCGTGGAGATGCTCCGGGAGCCCGCCTACTCCTGCCGGAGAGTTTCCGGCGGTGGTCACCGGCCGGTCCGCGGGGCGCCCCGGAGGCCGGAGGCCCGAGGCCGCTTTGCCCCGGGGCGCGGCGCAGGCACGCCCCGCACCCCGCGCCTGGCGGTCGCCGGTAGAAGGAGTGGCGCAGCGATGCCGTGCGATCCGTCAGAGGGAAAAGATCGAGGCCGGTGGACCCGCCGCGAGCTGCTGGCGGCGGGAGCCGCGGGGCTGGCGGGGGCACTGGCGGCCCCTCCGGCGCGGGCTGTGGTCCCCCGGGCGAAGAGCTGCATCCTGATCGTCTGCACCGGCGGGCCCTCGCAGCTGGACACCTGGGACCCGAAGCCGGAGGCCCCGGCGGAGATCCGGGGTCCCTACCGCGCGCGGCCGACGCCCGTCT
>CAYQDT010000892.1:0-2245 GCA_964416225.1 uncultured bacterium | reverse complement strand
AGCGATTAGGGCCCGGGGGGTGCCTCGCCAGGAGGTACCCGAACGAACCCCCGGCCGAAAAGAAGTCCAGGGGTCCCCCGCCCCAACCCCCGACAAGAAAGAAAACCAGGAATCCCCCGCGCCTCATAGATCCACCTGCCGGCGAGCCAGCGCCCCCAGAACCGGCACCTCATACCAATCCCCCAGCCCGGCACGGACGGCCGCAAACACCACGAACAGGGCGCCGGCCAGAGGAATACCCACCAGCGCGAGGAGCAGGAGCAGCACCCCCACGCAGCCGAACGGCGTGACCGTGAGGACCGCGCCGCAGAAGCCGCTGACCGCCATACTGCAGACCACGCCGAGCTGGATGAAGACGCTCTGCAGCGCGTGGAAGGCGACGAAGCGGGAATGGGCGCGCTGGAAAAAGTAGATCAGCAGCGGTCCGATCACGGAAGCGCTGGCCAGGTAGGCCACCATGGCCCACAGGCGCTCCTCTCCGGAATGTTCGGACTGCATGGCTCCCCTTCGCCCGCGGTGGACGCCGGCCGGGGCGGCCGGAACAGGTGGCGCGGGGAGCACGCGGGCGGACCGGCCGGGCGCGCTCGTCAAGAGCAACGAGCGGAAGCCGCGAACGGTTACGCGCGGAGCAGCCGGGCGGGGATGCGGAACGGGCGGAGCCTTCCGGCGCCGCCGCGCAGACTCCGGAGCCGCCCGCGGCCGGACCCCGCCTACCGGGCCAGGGCCGGGACGCGGGGATCGGTCCGGCCCGAGCGCTCCGCTGCGGGCGGCATCCGCAGCTCGCCGGCGACGGCCCGGCCGGTCGCCGCCTCGAGGGCCCGGCCACACCGGGGGCAGGCCGGGGTACGACCATCAGCACGCCGGCCGAAGATAAACGCCCGCTCGCAGCGAGCACACGTTCCGAGTGGCATGGCGGTTCTCCTGGCGTCGCAAGGGCTCGGCCGTCGATCGAAAGGATGACAGCTCGCCCACCCTCTGGTAGACGCCCGGGGACGCGCCAGGGTTCCGTGGTGAGACCCTTCCGGCTACCGCATGGGGACGGAGGGGAGCCACGCCTCGGAAGCGGTGCCGAACAACTGGAAGTGGGTGTTCAACTGCAGCAGGGAGAGCGTGCGGGACACGCTGCTCCGGGGCTGGACCACCAGCCGGAGCTCGCCGTGCGCGCCCTGGAGCCGCCCGTGCAGCTCCAGGAGAGCCCGCACCCCCGCGCTGTCCACGAAGCTGGTCCAGCGGAGGTCCAGGACCAGCTTCCGCGAGGGCCCGCAGAGTCCCTCCAGGCGCTCCAGCATGCGCCGGCTGTGCTCCGCGTCCAGGGGCCCGGTCAGCCGGGCCAGGGTCATCCGCCCGGCTTCCACCACGCGAAGCTCGTACGGGAGGGCGACCGGCCGGGTAAACATCGGAGACGGCTCCCCGCAGTCGATCCATGCGTGCTGTGACATCCCATCGCTCCTTCGCTCCACACGGCTCCGGGGGCCTCTTCGGGGAGAGGTCGAAAGCGGGAGCCGCGGGGGAGACGACTTCATCTCCCGGTTAGCAGGATAGCGGCCCCACATTAAACGGGGGTTGCGCGAAGGTAAACGTTCGATAAACGGGCGCGGCGAGGGGAGGCGCCTCACTTCACCCGTACGGCTCCCCATTCGTCCGGCCGGAAGCCGCGCGGCCATTCCGTGGCACGATCGTAGGTGGCTTCAGCCAGGTTGACGCCGTCCAGCATGGCGTGAGTGAGGTCCGCGCGCTCCAACCGTGCCCGGCGGAGGTCGGCGGAGCGAAGCGTGGTCCGGAGCAGCCGCGCTCCGCGGAGGTCGGCGCCGCGAAACACGGCCGAGTCGCAGTGGGCGTGGGAGAGATCCGCATCCCGGAAGATGGCCTCCGCGGCATCGGCGAAGAGGAAGTCGACGCCCACCAGCGACGCGCCGGTCAGGTCCGCGCGCCGGAGATCGGCACGCGTCAGGTTGGCGCCGTCCAGCACCACGTCGACGAGGCACTGGAGCCGCAGCTCCGCCTCGGGCAGGACCGCCAGGGTCAGGTTGGCGCCGCGGAGGCTTCCGCCGTACACCTTCAGGAGAATTTCTCCGGTAACCAGCCGGTAAATGTACATGGCTCGCTGCCCCTCCCCGAGCAGAATGCCAGGTACATTGTTGGCAACTAGTGGATTAGTGGGCAGGCAGCCACGCGGGGCCGCACCGCTGACGGCACCGTTCGGCCACGTCCGCCGGAACGGCCCGGGCGCGGCTCAGTCCCAGGG
>CAYQDT010000891.1:0-2252 GCA_964416225.1 uncultured bacterium | reverse complement strand
GGCGGGCCACACCGAACCGTGAACGGCGCGAGGCGGGCGCTCAACGCCGGGGCTGGCTCCGCCCGTCCGGCAAGGAAACTGCCCGGCACACCACACGTTATTGGGAACGACGCAAACAGCGCGAGCCGATCTCGGTTCAGCCACGAGGCGAACTCGGGCGGCAGCCCTCGTCACGGCTGGGCGCGCACTTCTGCATCGCTCCCGTGCTCATTTTAGCCCGCTCAAGTGATCGTCACAGTTGTCACCTGCGGTCTTGCCGAGGCGGGGGGTACCCGTCTCGAGTTGGTGCGCCTTTCCATTCTTCTTCTTGTTCCGCTGCCGGTCGGAGCTATTTTCCGTGTAGTAGCCGGAGCCGTAGTAATAGGAGTAATGGTAGTAGTAGTAGCCGCTCTTACTGGCCTGCGCACGGTTGTAGACGATCCCGAGGATGCGAGCATGCGCCCGCCGCAGCAGGCCCTCGACGTGCTTGATCGCGCCCTTTTTCGTCTGGCCGACGTAGACCACCAGGATCACACCGTCCATCCGGCCCGCCATAATCAGCGGATCGGTGACCGGCATACAGGGCGGGCTGTCAAAGATCACGACATCCGCCCGCTCGTCCAGGTCCGCCATCAGCCGGTCGAAAGCGGTCGAGCCGAGCAGCTCGGCGGGGTTCGGCGGCACCGGGCCCGCCGGAATCAGGCGCAGGTTCTCGATGGCGGTGTCCTGGATCGCTTCATCCACCGTCTTGAGCCCGGCCAGGACCTCGGACGTGCCGCTCTCGTTCGGCATGTTGAGCACGCGGTGCACGCTCGGGCGCCGCAGGTCCGCGTCCACGAGGATGACCCGCTTCCCATCCATCGCCATCGCACTGGCAATGTTGACGGAGGTCTGCGTCTTGCCTTCTCCCTTGGAGGCGCTCGTGATCAGCAGGCTCCGAAGGGGCATGTCCACCCCGGCGAAGCTGATGCTGGACCGGACCGCGCGGTACGCTTCGCCGACCGGCGAGTGCGCCGGCAGGGCGGGCAGGAGGTGCGGGTCATCCGGAGCAATCAGCGGCACGTGTCCCAGCGCCGGCATCAGGCTGAACCGCTCCACGTCGTCCGGAGAATTGACCCGGTCGTCCAGATACTCCTGAAGGAACGCCATCGCGGCGCCCAGGATGAGCCCCAGAACCGCGGCCAGCGCCAGATCGGTCGACCGCTTGGGCCGGATCGGCGACACCGGGACTGCGGCGCGCTCGATCTGACGGGCCGTGGAAAGACGAGCCCGCGCGCGGATGTCGAGGTCGCGCAGGCGGTCCGAGAGCATCGTGTAGGCCGACTGCGCCGAATCCCGCTCGTGGTTCAGGCGGGTCTGCTCGATCTCCCAGGGACCCACGTTGTCCAGGATGTTCTTCCGCGAGTCGTACTGGGACCGGACGTTGTTGTACTTCGCTTCCTGCCCCTGAAGCTCCGCTTCCAGCTCGGTGAGCTTTGCCTGCAGCGGCGGCCGGGCCATATTCGGCGTGTGGCTGCGGACGGTGATTTCCTTGGGCTCCGCCGTGGCACGGGTCGTCAGCATCGCAATCTGGTCGTCCACGTCGCGAACGCGCTTGCTCTTGTCCGTGTATTCCAGCGCGAGCTGGTCCCGCTGCAGCTTGAGGTCGTCCAGCTTCTCCTGGAGCTTCACGTACCGCGGATTCTCCCGGACGTTCTGCTCTACCAGGTCCACCGGCTCCTTCTGCAGCCGCTGGCGGAGGTCCGCCACCTGCGCGGTGAGAGATTTGACATTGCTCTCGCCCTCGCGCACGCGGGATTCCAGGTCCACGTATTCCTTCGCCTGAGCGTCCTGCTGCACGGTCAACTGCAACACCCGGTGATCCTTTCGGAACCGCAGGAGCTGCGCCTGGACGTCATCCAGCCGCTTCCGTGCCTTCTCCTGCTCCGCCCGGACGAACTTGCGCGTGTCTTCCAAGCCGGTGGTCTGGAGGAGGTCCGTCCGCTTCAGGTGCAGATCCAGCATCGAGTTCGCCAGATTCGCGGCGTCCTGCGGGTCTCCCGCCTCCACCGTGATCTGGATAATGTTGGTCCCCTCCACGGATTCCACTTTGACGAACGGCTTGATCCCGCCGCGCTTGGCCGGGATGTTGGCCTCCTTAATGGCATCGCTGATGAAGGGCGTTCCCTGGAGCACCTGAATCTGCGTGGCGACGCTGTCCGGCTGGGCCGCGGACAGCATCGTGGCTATCGGGTTGCTGGCATCGATGACGTTGACCTGGCTGGAGCCCGTGG
>CAYQDT010000890.1:0-2263 GCA_964416225.1 uncultured bacterium | reverse complement strand
GAGATCTGGACGCTGCGCTACGGGCATTAGCGATGTATTTCACCGCGGAGCCACGGAGACACGGTGAGGAGTAGGCGAGGAGGAGGAGAGGCGGCGCGAGGGGTCTTGGGATCGGGGCAGCGGCGACGGCCGGCCGGAGACCCGCACGATCCGGGGGTTTGGACGATCCGCCCGGTGCGTGTTATGATAGCGAGACAACCGAATTGAAGGCTGAGATGGGGAGGAGTAAGCATCCTCCGCGCCGCCAGAGAGGGAGCGCCGCCGGCTGAAAGCGCTCCTCGCGCGCGATGCTGAAGGTCGCCCCGGAGCCGGCCGCCTGAAGGCCCCTCGGGGCCGCGTAGGGCCGCCCGGGATTCGCCCGTCACCGCGAACAAGAGTGCCCCGGCGCCACGGGGAACGAAGGTGGTACCACGGAAGAGCCGCGCCTCTTTCGTCCTTCACGGGACGAGAGAGGCGTTTCTGTTTTCGGCACGGTGAGCGGGCACGCCGCGGTCCGGCGCGTCCGGCCGGACGCCGTGCCGGTGATAACGCGGCCTGAACCGCTTGCAGCGGAAGCTCGAGCAGAGCCCGCGGAGGTCGAAACGATGAGCCAGGAACTGTCCAAAGCCTACGATCCGAAGCAGGTGGAGCGCCGCCAGTATGCCCGGTGGCTGGAGGCCGGCTGCTTCACGCCGGACGCGGAGTCGAAGAAGCCGCCGTACAGCATCACCATTCCGCCGCCGAACGTCACCGGCGAGCTGCACATGGGACACGCGCTGCAGCACTCCATCCAT
The DNA here is from genome assembly GCA_964416225.1 of uncultured bacterium. GTDB lineage: Bacteria > Armatimonadota > SYMT01 > SYMT01 > SYMT01 > CAYQDT01. The sequence goes on along the minus strand of CAYQDT010000890.1, from coordinate 1,490 downwards.
GACCTGGTGCTTCGCCGCAAGCGGATGCAGGGCTTTGCCGCAATGTGCCTGCCGGGCACCGACCATGCGGGCATCTCCACGAACATCAAGGTCGAGCAGGCGCTGCGGGCGGAGGGGAAGGACCGCTGGAGCGTCGGCCGGGCCGGCTTCATCGAGCGCGCCCGCGAGTGGACGCTCAAATACGGCGGAACGATCCTCAATCAGCTCCAGGCGCTCGGCTGCTCGTACGACTGGACCCGGACCCGCTTCACGCTGGACGAGTTTGTGGAAGAAGGCCCCGAGACGGCCGACTGGGCGCTCGGCCGCCTCTATACGAAGAGCGGCTATGCGCGGCGCGTGCTGGGGGCGTTCGTCCACTTCTACCACCGCGGCTGGATCTACCGCGGCGAGCGGATCGTCAACTGGTGTCCCGCCTGCCAGACCACCCTCTCCGAGCTTGAGATGGAGTACCGCGAGGTGGCCTCGCACCTCTGGCACCTGCGGTACCCCGCCGAGGACGGGGGAGAGGGGATCGTGGTGGCCACAACCCGTCCGGAGACGATGCTCGGCGATACCGGGGTGGCGGTCTCCCCGTCCGACCCGCGCTACCGCGGCCTGATCGGGAAGCGGGTGGTGCTGCCCCTTCTGGACCGCCCGATCCCCGTGGTGGCGGACCCGCACGTGGACGCCTCCTTCGGCACGGGCGCCGTGAAAGTGACGCCGGCCCACGACCCGAATGACTGGGAGATCGCCCAGCGCCATCCGGAGCTGCTTCCCGCCATCGTGGTGATGGACGACCGCGGCCGGATGACCGACGCGGCGGGTGCTTATGCCGGGCTCTCCCGCACCGAGGCCCGCAAGCGGGTCCTCGCGGACCTGGAGGCCCGGGGTCTTCTGGTGAAGATCGAGGAGTACACCCATTCCGTGGGTCACCACGACAAGTGCGGCACGGTGATCGAGCCGCTGCTGAAGCTGCAGTGGTGGGCCCGCTGCCGGGAGCTGGCGGACGAAGCCCTGGCGGCGATCCGGGCGAACCGCGTGACGTTCACGCCGGAGCGCTTCCGCCAGATGGACGTGGAGTGGCTGGAGAACATCCGGGACTGGTGCGTCTCCCGGCAGCTCTGGTGGGGCCACCGGATCCCGCTCTACTACTGCCTCCAGTGCGACCCCGGCGTATCGCTCGGAGCGGCGATCGCGGGCTTCGCGGAGCGGAATCTGAACGTGGGCGAAGACGCGCGGCCGATCCCGTCGGTGGATCCCCCGCACGCCTGTCCCCGCTGCGGCGGGACGGAGCTGGCGCAGGACGCGGACGTACTGGACACCTGGTTCAGCTCCGCCCTCTGGCCCTGGGCGACGCTCGGCGGCCCGGAGCCGGAGGCCGACCTCCAGAGCTTCTACCCGACGGACCTGATGATCACCGGCCGCGACATCCTGTACCTCTGGGTCGCCCGGATGATCATGAGCGGCGAGGAGTTCATCCGCCGGGAGCCGTTCCGGGAAGTGCTAGTCCA
>CAYQDT010000889.1:0-2263 GCA_964416225.1 uncultured bacterium | reverse complement strand
TTTCCCGTTCCAGAGGGCCAGGGCGAAGCAGAGGATCTGCCGATCGTCGCAGATGCCGCCGAGGCCGTCTTCATTCCAGCGATAGACGCGGGAGCGGGCATGGTCGTGGGGAAAGTAGTCCCATGCGGCACCGTCGGGGCTGTAATCTTCCCGCACCGTGCCCCAGGCGCGCTCCGCCAGGTAGGGACCCCAGCGCTTCCAGCAGCCGGTGCCGGCTCGCGCCTGGAGGAGACGGTGCTCTTCTTCGGTCATGGGGCGCTCCTATCGGGTGAGGCAGTCAGGGGCTGAGCAGCTCCGGCGCCGAGGAAGAGAGGCGGCGTGGAGGCGAGGAGCCGAGGCGGATCCGTGGGAGGGCTAATACCGGGTCACCTGCTGGGTGAGGCCGCCGTCCACGTAGTAGGTGCTCCCGGTGACGTACTCCGACTCCGAGCTGGCCAGGAACACCGCCACGGCGGCCACTTCTTCCGGAGTGCCGAAGCGACCCCACGGGATCTCTCCCACGGCCTCTTCCCGTGCCTTCGGATTGTCCAGTACCGCCTGGTTGATCGGCGTGGCAATGGCGCCGGGAGCGATGTTGTTGACATTGATCCGGTGCGGAGCCAGCTCCATCGCGAGATTTCGCATGAGCATGCGCATCCCGCCCTTGGACGCGCAGTAGGCCGTGTACTCCGGAAAGGGAATATCTTCGTGGACGGAAGAGACGTTGATCAGCTTGCCGCCCCCGCCCTGCTCCACCATGCGGCGGGCGGCGATCTGGCTCACCAGAAACGCTCCGAACAGGTTCACGCTCAAGACGCGGCTCCACTCCTCGTCCGAACACTCCAGGAACGGCTTCCGGATCTCGATGCCGGCATTGTTGACGGCGATATCCAGGCGCCCGAATCGGGAGACCGTGTCCGCGACCATCCGCTCCACATCCGCGCGCCGGCTCACGTCGCCGGGTACCGCGAGGCCCGGAGTGAGGAGCGCCGCCACGAGCGCCTGAGATTCCGCCTCTCGCGTGCCGCCTGGGAGATAATTGACTGCGACGTGGGCGCCCTCCGCCGCAAATCGCCGGGCAATCCCGCAGCCGATGCCGCTGCTGGCACCGGTGACCAGCGCCACCTTTCCTTCGAGCCGCATCCGCAGCCTCCGTTTTGGGACAGGACGTGCCCGCTTGCACGTTGAGCGCCCGGCGAATTATAGGTACGGGGCGCCGCGGGATCACAATCCGGTACGGCTCACGGATTCGGGACGGGCCGCGGAACGGGAGATCCGCGCATGACGCAGTTCGCCGACCTGAACGTCCGCGTCCAGCCGCGGGCCTCGCGCAATGAAGTGCTGGGCTGGAAGGATGGTGCGCTGGCGATCCGCCTCACGGCGCCTCCCGTGGAAGGGGCGGCAAACCAGGCGTGCCGGGAGTTTCTCGCCGCGTGGCTCGGCGTGAAGCGCGCCGCGGTCGAGCTGGTGGCGGGCGAGCGGTCGCGTGAGAAGCGGTTCCGGGTTGCCGGGCTCACGCAGGCGGAGCTCCGCGAGCGGGTCGACCTCCGTCTCGGAGGATGATCCACGGCGGGGGCAACTGTGTTTGACACCGTGTCAACGAGACTTTACACTCGGAATGAAGGTCACCCGGATCCGGAGGTTGTCTATGGCTCGCCGCTTGCTGCTGCTCATCCTCACTCCTCTCCTGATCGCGGCGGCCGCCCGGCCGGCGCCGTCCGCCCCGGCGCGCACCGTGACCGTCTATGCGGCGGCTTCCCTCACCGACGCGTTCAACGCAGTCGGCCCGGAGTTCGAGCGGTCGCAGCCGGGCGTGAAGGTGCGGATGAACTTCGGCGCCTCCTCGATGCTCAAGGCGCAGATCGAGCAGGGCGCGCCCGCGGACGTCTTTGCCTCGGCCGATATGCCGAACATGGCGCCTCTCGCGGAATCAAGGCGGGTGCTGGCGCCGCAGACCTTCGCGCGCACGCGGCTGACACTTGTGGTGCCGGCATCGAACCCGGGACGGGTCCGGTCGGCGCACGATCTGGACCGCCGCGGGCTGCGCGTGGTGATCACCGGCGAGGCGGTGCCGATCGGCCGGTATTCCGAGCAGGCGCTCCAGCAGCTCTCACGCCAGCCGGGGTATGGGGCGGATTGGCTGAAGCGGGTGCACGCGAACGTGCTCTCGCGGGAGGCAAACGTCCGGAGCTTGCTCGCAAAGGTCGAGCTCGGCGAGGCGGACGCCGCGCTGGTTTACGAAACGGACGCGCGTTCGACACGCCGCGTGCGAAGCATCCCGCTG
>CAYQDT010000888.1:0-2264 GCA_964416225.1 uncultured bacterium | reverse complement strand
TTCGTGGAGAGCGGTTGGGGCGTCACCGGGTTTTGCCGCCTGGCGGCGGCTGGGGTGGCGGCTGCTTGCCTTGGCGGCTCGAGGAGTTGCCGGAGGCGGCGGCTGAAATAGGGTTCTTCGCTGGCAGCTGCTGCCCGGCAACCCTGTTTCTCCCGGCCCGACCGTGTTTCTCCCGGCCCGACCGTGTTTCTCCCGGCCCGACCGCGATTCGCTCCGGTCCGCGCTAATCCATCAGCGTGGCGTGGTACACCTGCCGCGCCTGTTCCATGGCCTCGATGGTATCGAGGAGGCGGTAGGCGCGCGCCACCACGTCCCGCTGCGGGCAGCTCTCCGCTACTTCGATGGCCGGGTCGAGGATGGTGTCCAGAACCTCCCACCTCCGGCCTTCGTTGGCGGGCTGCCCCACATACTCCACCAGCTGCTCGAAGGCGGCGATTCGCTGCGCCGGGGCGGCCTCGCTGCTGAGCGCCGCCTCCAGAATCCGCTCCACATCGAACCGCTCCCCGCCTGACCGCCTCTCATCCATGAGCGCCTCCTGCATTACCCGCACCGCGTGCACCGCCCACCCCGGCCCGATCCGTGAGGATATGGTATCCGAGGTCCGCTCGACATGCAAACACGTGTTTGCTTGATTCGGCGATTTTCCGGCGGATGTGGGCGCGCCATCGGAGGCGCCGGGGGCAGAGCGCGGAGGAAGGGGACGCGCGGGATGCCAACGGCTGCGTGGCAGGCGCGGAGCGGGCACTTTCCGTGTGGAAGCAGCGCGCCCGGCCGGGGGAACGGATGAAATCTCACACGGGCTATCTAACGCTCCACGTGAATGAAACGCGGGGCTTCGTCAATATCACCCCGCGAGTGGAGGCGGAGCTGCGCGCGAGCGGAATCCAGGAGGGGCTTCTCCTGGCGAACTCGATGCATATCACGAGCAGCGTCTTCATCAACGACCACGAGCCGGGTCTCTGGCACGACTTCGGGCAATGGCTGGAGGAGCTCGCTCCGTTCAACCCCAGCCCGGAGGTGTACCACCACAATCGGACGGGTGAAGACAATGCGGACGCGCACCTGAAGCGCACAATCATGGGGCGGGAAGTGGTGGTTGCCGTGACGCGGGGGAAGCTGGACTTCGGCCCGTGGGAGCAGATCTTCTACGGCGAGTTCGATGGCCGCCGCGACAAGCGGGTGCTGGTGAAGATCATCGGGGAGTAGCGGCCCGCACGTCGGCCCCGGCGACCGGCGGCGTCAGTCGTCCAGGCGCAGCGCGTAGTGGATCTGGCGGGCCACTTCCTCGAAGCCGAAGCGGGGGTAGAGCTCCTGGCCGCGCTCGTTCTGGACCAGCGTCTCAATCCTGGCGACGGCCATTCCCTGCTCCCGCATCCAGTCCAGCGCGTGGCGGATCAGCGCGGAGCCGAAACCCAGGCTCCGGTGGCGCGGATCGACCGCCAGGTTCGGGATGCGGCCGATGCCGGTGAAGCGGTCCAGGCGGGTGGTGACGTAGCCCACCACCTCCCCACCAGCCTCGCCCTCCCCTTCCGCCTCCAGCACGGCCACGAAGACCCCTTCCGGCTGCAGCTCGCAGTCAGCGGCGACGTCTCGCGTCTTCCGCTCCGGCCAGCTCTTCCCCGCCACCAGCCCGAACCGCGCCTCGAGGTTCCGGTCGATCGACACCGCCTCGAAGCTATCGACGGTGATGCGGCAGATCCGCTCCAGGTCGGACGGGCGGTAAGGGCGGATGATCATGGCCTCTCTTCGCGGGCGGTAAGGGCCCCGGGTGGGGGAAGGGCTCGAGTGAGGGACGGGACCCGGGTGCGGAACGTGAACAGATGCCGCGGGCGGTTCGGAGCGCGTCAACCGAGCATCGGCAGCGGGATCGGCGCCGACTCGCGGGCGAGATCGTAGACCACCGCGATCTCGCCGCAGCCGGGGAACTTCGGGCAGCGGATGCACTCGTTCCACACCTTATGCGGGAGGTGGGACTTGTCCACGATCCGGAAGCCGAGACGGGTGAAGAACTCCGGCTTATAGGTGAGCGCGAAGGCGGTCTGCAGCCCCAGCTCCCGGGCCTCCTCCAGGCAGGCGAGGACGATCCGCTTCCCGTAGCCCCGCCCCTGCCGGTCCTCGGCGACGGCCAGGCTCTTGATCTCGGCCAGGTGACTCCAGACGACGTGCAGACCGCCGCAGCCGGCGAGCGCGCCCCCCTCTTCCTCCACCACGTAGAAGTCCCGGATGTTCTCGTACAGCTCCGCGAGGGGACGGTGCAGCATCTC
>CAYQDT010000887.1:1174-2268 GCA_964416225.1 uncultured bacterium | reverse complement strand
GTGGCGGCACGCGTTCGCGGAACCCCTCGGCAGCGCTCTCCCGGCCTGGATCGCGGGGGGTCTGTACGTGCTGCTCCTGCTCACCGCGGCCGGGTACCTCACCTACGCGGCGGTCCGCGGCTACGTGGCGCTGGCTGAAGATTCCGACCGGATGGAAGAAAAGCCGCGAGGGGTGAGCGAGGAGCTGGGCGAGGAGTTCTACTGGAAAGGCTTTGGAAACCCGGTCCTCACGCGAGACATCCGGACGCGCCTCCGCAGCCGGGACACCGCGGAGCTCATCTTCTTCGCCTCCATTGCGGTCGCGGCGGGTGCGTTCGTGCCGCTGCTGGTGACCGCGCGTGACCTTTCGGACCCGCTCCTCACGGCGAGCGCGGCGCGGCAGGTCTTCTTCTGGCTCACCATGACGCTGGTGGCTCTGGTGACGCTCGTAACGCCGGGCCGGACGGCGGACGTGCTCACCCAGGAGCGCGCGCTCGGCACGCTGGAGCTGTTGATCGCCACCCCGCTTCGCCCGCGGGAGATCCTCATCGGAAAGTTGACGGGCGCTGTCTGCGTGGTGCTCCTGCTGATCACGCCTTCCCTGCCCCTGTTCGGCCTCTGCTACCTCTTCCACGGTGCGTCGGTCGAGCAGCTTGGGCAGGTCTACCTCCTGCTGGTGACAACGCTCGCCGTATCCGGCCTGATCGGGCTGACGCAGTCCGCGATCCACGCCAGGGCCGGGATGGCCAAATTCTGGACCTATGCCGTCAGCGCGCTGTTTGTGGGATTCCCGGGGGGGCCGTTCTGGATAGCCGCCGCGGCTGCGGCCCCCTCCGCGCAGATGCGGCAATCTCTGAGCGGCGGAGTCGGAATTGGGATGAGCGTCGTGGTCGGGGTGATCTGGACTTTCGTGCTGTTCCTCTTCTGGGGAAACGCCAGCGAACAGCTCGAGTATGCGGAGCACTGACGGCCGGAGCGCCTTCCGGAGCGCGACGCAGCGGGGCCTACTCTTCCGCGGTGCCCGTTTCGAGGACCCGTTTGACGAGAGCAACCAGCTCCTTCGGGTGGAACGGCTTCGGAAGATACATCTCCGCGCCTTCCTTCAAGCCTTCCAC
>CAYQDT010000887.1:0-1164 GCA_964416225.1 uncultured bacterium | reverse complement strand
GCATCACCACCGGCGTCTCCGCCAGCCCGTCGTCCGCCTTGATCTCGCGCAGGACCTCGAAGCCGTCCTTGCGAGGCATGATGACGTCCAGGATCACGAGGTCCGGCTTCACCGCACGGACTTTCTCCATCCCTTCCACGCCATCACTGGCGGTGGCGACCCGGAAACCTTCTTTCTCCAGGTTCACCTGGATCAGCCGGACGATATGCGGCTGATCATCGACCACAAGCACGGTTTTGCTCATTGAGTTGACGGCTCTCTAACGGAACAGCCCTTCCGGGAAATGGGGGCACCGGCGCCGGTAGAGCACCCGCGCCTCGCTTCTTTGTAGTTTAGGGGAAAGGCCCGCAAACGCCTCCCCGCAGTCGCCGGGTGTGAACAGGTTCACGCCGAACCCGAAGCGGACGGGCCCTGTCCTGCGGGCCGCGGCGCAATTCCCGGGCTCCGAACGGATCACAGGCCCCATCAGGCCAGCGCCTGCCCACCCAGGCCTTCCCAGATCTCCCGCAGCTCCTCGACGGTGAGTGCCGCGAACGCGTTGCGGGTCTCCCAGAGCTCGATCCGGTGGAGGAGGCGCCCCAGATGGGGAATCAGCTCGCGCGCGATCCAGTGGCAGAGATTCTCCGCGGTAGTGAGCTCCGGGATCACATCGTTCAGATGGTGGTGGTCCAGCCGCGCGAGCACCCGCTCGTTCACCACCGCACGCAGGTCGCGAAAGTTCATCACCATGCCCGTCTGGGGGTCGACGCGGCCCCGAAGCGTCACCAGAAGGCGGTAGCTGTGGCCGTGCAGCCGGACGCACTGGCCGAACACCTCCGCGTTCTCCCCTTCGGACCAATCGTCCCGGCGGAGCTGGTGGCTGCTCTCGAACACGAACTCGCAGGTGATCTGGGCGTAGCGTGGCATTGCGGAGGAATTGTACCACGTCTCCGCCGGGGGCGTTCGAGCAATCTGTCCCGTGGGGCCGGTCCGTCAGGTCCGCCGGACGGTGCTCCATGGAAACCGGCGCGGCCGGACGGCCGCCCGCCCCACGCGGTTCACGGGCGCTTACTCGGCGGCGGCCTGGCGGAGCCGGGGGCGGCCCTTGCCGGGTGCCGGTTCCGCGGCGTGATCGCGCCGTTCGGACCACAGCGCATAGCCCAGCCAGGCCAGGGCGAACCCCAA
>CAYQDT010000886.1:0-2275 GCA_964416225.1 uncultured bacterium | reverse complement strand
GAGCGCTGTATCCGCTGGAGATCCTGTTCTACTCCACCCGCGTGAATGGGCTGGAACCAGGCATCTATCACTATCACGCCAGCCGCCACGCTCTCCGATTGCTGAAGCCCGGAAACCACAGCCAGGCGCTCTGCGAGGCAGTGGTGCAGGGGGAGCTGGTGCTGGGGGCGTCGCTGCTGTTCTTCATTACGGCGCTGTTCGAGCGCTCCGTGTTCAAATACGGCGACCGCGGGTATCGATTCGCGCTGCTGGAAGCGGGACACGTGGCGCAGAACCTGAACCTCGCCGCGACCGCGCTGGGAATGGGCGCGGTCAATATTGGCGGCTACTTCGACCACGCCGTGGACGAGCTGCTGGGCCTGGACGGGCTGCTGCATTCCACCGTCTACCTTCTGGCCGCGGGCCGCGCGGCCGAGGCGCCCCCGGCGGCCGGCGGTGCAGGATGAGCGGAGCGGCGGCGCCGGGGTCGGGAGAGGGGGCCTGATGGAGCGGCAAGGCTGGTACCAGGTTGCGTTCGAGCGAGACCTCGCCGAGGAGCTCACCGCGGCGGCCGTGGGCTCCGCGCCGCTGGCGCTGCTGCGATCGCCGGACGGGATCCGCGCCTTCGACGCCGTCTGTCCGCACCGGGGCGCGAACCTGGCTTGCAACGGCCGGGTAGCGGATGGCGAGTTCGTCTGCCCCTTCCACGGGTACAGGGTCGGACTGGGCCGGGACTCGGCCGATGGGTACGGCGCCCGCGAGTATCCGGCGCTGTCAGCCGGCGGACTGGTTTTCGTGCGGCTCTCAGAGGAGCATGAATGCGGATTGCCCCGGCTGCTGGAGGAGCTCTCCCGATCGTATCAGCTCATCCCCGGGTTCGAGACCCAGGTCAGGGCCCCGGCCGAGATCGTCATCGAGAACGGTTTCGACAGTGCCCATTTCCGCACCGTTCACGGTATCCAGAACGAGCCCGAGTTCTCCTTGCTGGCCGAGCCGGCCGGGGCGCTGGTTGTGGAGGGCGCGTTCGAATATCCACTTCCCCCGTGGCAGCGGGGGGAGGGCGGACAAGGCGCGGTGCGAGTCCCGTACGTGGCACGCGCCTTCAGCCCGTTCCTCGCCGTGACCCACCTGGGAGGAAACAACCCGTATTGGGTGATCACCGGCGCCACTCCCACCCAAGACGGCTCCTGCATCGTCCGGCTCTCCGTGGCGCTCCCCCGCGCGGCGGGTGACGCGGCCGCCGCGGTGTTCTCCCACCACCTGCTCCACTACAGCCGCGCCGGACTGGAACAGGACCGGCTGCTCTGGGAAAACCTGTCGCCGGCCGCCCGCCCGCGCTTTACCCGCCGTGACGCCGCCGTGCTGGCGTTCCGAAAATTCTGCCGCGCTTTTTGCCCTCCGGAAGCGGAGTGGAGCGACCACCCTTCCACCGGGGTCCCCGGCCGATGCTGACCGTCCCGCTCTGTCTCCCAGCATCCGCCCGCGCCGCGTGGCTAACGGGCCTGGTGGCGCTCTGGTGCGGAGCCGAGGTGCTAAATCACGCGCGCCAGCGGGGACAGCGCGGCGCGCTCACGGCCGATGGCGGCTCGTACGGCGCCGTCGTGGCGGCGTTTTACGTGGGAGTAGCGGCAGCTCTACTGGCCCGCGCGGAGGGGTGGGCTCCGGTGCCGCCCGGGGTATCGGCGCTCGGGCCGGCTCTGATGCTCGCGGGGATCGGGCTGCGCGAATGGGCCGTGCTCGCCCTCGGCGACGCGTGGTCGCTGCGAGTGCAGGCCCGGCCGGGCCAGTCGCTGGTTTTCAGAGGACCGTACCGCCACCTCCGTCACCCCGCCTATACCGGGAGCATCCTCACCCTGGCCGGCTTCGGTCTGGCCATCGGCACGCTCGCCGGCGCCAGCGCGGCGGCGCTGATTGCCCTCATGGCCTTCCAGTACCGGGCCCGGATCGAAGAACGGTTCCTGCTGCTGGTGTTCGGCGACGACTACCTCGCCTACTTACGACGAACGTGGCGCTTCTTCCCGCGCTGGTGAGGACGCTCCAACTCCCTCTGGAACCAATCACAATGCCTCGTGCATGGAAATTCAACTAAAAAAGTTGTGAATCCACGCTGCGGAACGGGTACCTGAAAGCGCACGGGATACGTTCTAGGAGCGGCCTTCGTCCGACGGTCCGGCCGCGCGGAAACCGATGAGGTACCAGGTTGAAACGCGGCGAACCCGCTGATTTCGACGGACTGTGCGCGGAGTTTCGGCCGCGCATCTACCGGTTCTGCTACCGCCTCTGCAATGATCCGACG
>CAYQDT010000885.1:628-2280 GCA_964416225.1 uncultured bacterium | reverse complement strand
GCCCCTTACCAATCTGGTTCAGTTGATCTCGATCTTCTGCATCGGCGCGGGCCTCACCTATACCTTCGGGAGGATGGTCGGGAACCCGCGCCAGGGGTGGGCCCTCTTCGGCGCGATGGCGTTTATGTTCGTTGGAGGGCTGACCCTCTGCTACTGGGCCGAGGCCCGCGGCAACCCCCACGTGGGGAGGCTCGGGATCCGGATGGCGGCTACGGGCGACCAGACCGGCGGGAACATGGAGGGCAAGGAGACCCGCTTCGGGATCGCGAGCTCGGCGCTCTTCGCCACGGTAACCACCGACGCGTCGTGCGGCGCCGTGAACGGCATGCATGACAGCTTCACGCCGCTCGGCGGCCTGGTGCCGCTGCTGAACATCATGTGCGACGAGACGATCTTCGGCGGGGTGGGCGCGGGGCTCTTCGGGATGCTGATGTACGCGGTGGTGGCGGTGTTTCTTGCCGGGCTGATGGTCGGGAGAACGCCGGAGTATCTCGGCAAGAAGATTGAGAAGTTCGAGGTCCGCATGGCCATGCTCGCGGTGCTGGTGCTCTTCGCGAACGTGGTGGTGTGGTCCGCGCTGGGAAGCAACCTCCCCCTCCCGCCGGGCCGGCAACCCGTGACCTTTACCGACGCGCAGAGGGCGGACGAAGCGAGGTACGTGCGGGCGCACCCGGCCGCCGTCTGGAACCACGTCAACAACAGCAGTCCCAGCAGCTACTACGGCGCCACCTGGAACAACGTGAACAACTCCGGCGCGCACGGCTTCTCGGAGATCCTCTACCAGTACCTCTCGCAGACAGGGAACAACGGCTCCGCCTTCGCCGGCCTCACCGGGAACACCCCGTACTACAACTTCACCGGCGGTCTGGCGATGCTGATCGGCCGTTTCCTGATGATCATTCCGCTCCTCGCGATGGCCGGGAGCCTGGCTCGCAAGAAGGCGGTGCCCGTCTCCGCGGGAACGCTGGCGACGGACACGGGCACCTTCGCCTTCCTCCTGGCGGCGGTGGTGCTGATCGTGGGAGCCCTCGAATACTTCCCCGCGCTCTCCCTCGGGCCGATCGTCGAGCAGTTGCAGATGCTTGGCGGCAAGCTGTTCTAACGGAACCGGAAAAACGCTGATGACTACCCAAACGCGCAGCTCGGCGGCCAACCTTCCGACACCGCCCGTCGACTCGGAGCCCCTGACCCGGCCGAAGCACGCTCCGCGCCGCCTCTTCGACCCGCCGATCGTGCGGCGGGCGGCAGTCGAGGCGCTGGTGAAGCTGGACCCGCGGCACGTGGCCCGGAACCCGGTGATGTTCGTGGTCGAGGTCGGCAGCGTCGTCACCACCCTCCTCCTCCTCCGCGACCTTTTGTCGGGCGGCGCCGACCTGCTCTTCAAATTCCAGATCACCCTCTGGCTCTGGTTTACCGTGCTCTTTGCGAACTTCGCCGAGGCGATGGCGGAGGGGCGGGGCAAGGCGCAGGCGGAAGCGCTCCGGAAAACCCGGACGGAAACCTTCGCGCGGAGGCTGCGCGACCGTGGGCGCGAGGAGCGCGTGCCCGGGACCATGCTCCGGAAAGGAGATCGGGTGGTCTGCGAGGCAAATGACGTGATCCCGGGCGACGGCGACGTGATCGAGGGGATCGCCTCGGTGGACGAATCGGCC
>CAYQDT010000885.1:0-618 GCA_964416225.1 uncultured bacterium | reverse complement strand
TGTCGTGATTCGCATCACCTCCAACCCCGGCGAGACGTTCATCGACCGGATGATCGCGCTGGTGGAAGGCGCGCAGCGGCAGAAGACCCCGAACGAAATCGCGCTGACCATCCTGCTGGCGGGCTCCACCATCATCTTCGTCCTCGCGGTGATGACGCTCGTACCCTTCGCGGCGTTCAGCGTCCGCTCCGCCGGCGCGGGGGTGCTGCCGAGTATCTTCCTCCTCTCCGCGCTCCTCGTCTGCCTGATCCCCACCACCATCGGCGGGCTGCTCTCCGCCATCGGCATCGCGGGGATGGACCGCGTGATGCAGCACAACGTGCTGGCCATGAGCGGTAAGGCCGTGGAAGCGGCGGGCGACGTCAACACGCTGCTGCTGGACAAGACCGGGACCATCACCCTCGGCAACCGCCAGGCCGTGGAGTTCATCCCCGCGCCGGGAGTCACCGAGGAGGAGCTGGCGGACGCCGCGCAGCTCTCCTCGCTGGCGGACGAGACGCCGGAAGGGCGCTCCATCGTGGTCCTGGCGAAGGAGAAGTACCACCTGCGCGGCCGTGAGCTCCACGATGAGGCCCACCACCGCGACGCGGAGTTCGTGCCGTTCACCGCACAGACCCG
>CAYQDT010000884.1:1206-2285 GCA_964416225.1 uncultured bacterium | reverse complement strand
AAGCCACCACCGTGCCGTCCCCCTTCACCGCGAGGCTGTGCCAGGCGCCGGCAGCAACGGCGGTCACGTCAGTCAGGGCACCTGTGGGATCGGCGGGGTCCCGCACGGGCACCGGGCTGAGGCGATTGGTGGTGGTGCCGTCCCCGAGCTCACCGTCACGGTTGTAGCCCCAGGCCGCCACCGTGCCGTTCCCCTTCAGCGCCAGGCTGTGGTTTGCGCCTGCGGCGACACCAACGACATTGGTGAGGAAGCCGGAGGGATCCGCCGGGTCCCGCACCGACACCGGCGTTGAGCGGTTGGTGGTGGTGCCGTCTCCGAGCCCGCCAAATCCGTTGCCGCCCCAGGCCACCACCGTGCCGTCCGCCTTCAGCGCCACGCTGTGAGCATAGCCCGCCGCCACCGCCACCGCATCCGCGGGGGCGGCGGCGGCCCCGGCGGTGTTCCGGTTAAGGGTGGTGCCGTTGCCAAGCTGGCCGAAAACGTTGTACCCCCATCCGAAAACATTACTGGAGGCCGCCGCGGCGGCGCGCGCATTTCCCTGCCCGGCGGCGAGCACGCCCGCCACCAGGGTCAACACGAGACCCAGCCCCGCTCGCCGGCTCACGCCGGCTCTCGTTCTGAATTGCATCTGCTGCTTCTCTCCTCGATGCCGCCCGCAGCACGTCTTTCCGCGCCTGCGGCGACCGCGGAACACTGTCCGTCATGGAGCAAACTACATCGTTAGTTGGAAAGGTGCAGTAGAAAGCCGTAGAAGCGGTAGTTTGGCTACAGAGAAAGCGGCTGTCCGCATTGCCTCGGAACCTGGCGGCGACTGAGGCTGACGCGGGTACGGCTGGGGGGAAGAGCCTGGATGTCGCGCCGACAGGCGCACCGGCGTATGCCTGGCAGGACGCGCCGTGGGCGGGAGGCTAGGAGAAAGCGCGTCGCGCTGGCCGCGCGGTTTGCGGCGAGTGCACCGCTCTCCCCGGGGTGCTGCTCTCGATCTGCGTCGCAGGGTCGGGCGCGGAGGAGCGGAGGGAGTGCGAGCGGAGCACAGCGGAGCACAGCGGAGCACAGCGGAGCACAGCGGAGCACAGCGG
>CAYQDT010000884.1:0-1106 GCA_964416225.1 uncultured bacterium | reverse complement strand
CGGAGCACAGCGGAGCACAGCGGAGCACAGCGGAGCACAGCGGAGCACAGCGGAGGGGAACGGACGGGCGGGGAGCGACGGCCGCAGCGCCGGGGAGCGGCAACGACCGGAGCGGAGGAGCGCCGAACACTGCCCCGCGTGCGGGGAAGCGGGCCCCGGGGACGGTTCGGGCACCGTTCCGGATCAGACGGCGGCTGCGCAGGTGCGGGCGGAGGGGCGGCGCTGCTTGCCGTGCTGGAGCCGGGGCCGGAGCGGTAACCTGAGGACGCCGCGCTTCGGGTCGGAGCGCCGGCCCACAGGGCGGGCGCAGGTGCCGCTGCGGAGGGCCGGGAACTGGCCCCGCGCCCGGGGCGGACTTGAGGCGTCGGCCGCCACTACACCGGCGCCTCCCCGCAGTCACAGTCCGCGGTGCGACTCCTGCGAAGCGGCTCCCCGCCGCGGAGGTCACGGTGCCGGCAGGTTCTTCGCCGCCAGGCTGTGCCAGCCGCCCCCGGCGACACTGGCGACGTTGGTGAGGAAGCCGGAGGGATCCGCCGGGTCCCGCACCGGCACCGGCGTGAGGCGCTGGTTGGTGGTGCCGTCCCCGAGCTGCCCATAGTAGTTCCAACCCCAGGCCACCAGCGTCCCGTCCGCCTTCACCGCCAGGTTGGGATCGCCGCCGACTGCGAGACTGACGACACTGGTGAGGAAGACGGAGAGGTCAGAGGGATCCCGCACCGGCACCGGGGCGGAGCGGTGGGCGGCGGATCCGTTTGACGAGGCCTTGAAGCGAGCGGCGTCGGGGTAGCGGCGATTTTGGTTAGAAAATGGTTGTACGGGCTGAAAAGAAAGGGCTTACTGCTCCTGAAAGAGTAGTAAGACCTTTTACTTTTCGTGCCTGGTTTTGGGGATGCCGAAGGCGGGGCTCGAACCCGCACTACCTCACGGTAACCGGTTTTTGAGACCGGCGCGTCTGCCTATTCCGCCACTTCGGCGAGGGGTTGTCTGGTGGATTATCGCAGTCCCGGTTACAGGCGTCAAGCTTCGTCCGGCGCCTCGCGGGCCGCGCCCGTGAAGGGGGATCGATCGAATTGGGCACTCAGCTGCGCCGGATCGTCATAGATGGC
>CAYQDT010000883.1:0-2287 GCA_964416225.1 uncultured bacterium | reverse complement strand
AAGGAGCCGGAAATGGAGACCTGTGCCTGGAGGTCCGCCGCACACACGGCGGCGCCGCTGCTGACGCTCGTGCTCGGACTGGCGCTGGCCGCGCCGGCGGCGGCGCAGGCTCCCCCGCCTCTCCGGTCTCCCGAGGTCCAGCCGGACCACCGGGTCACCTTCCGCTTCCGTGCCCCAAGCGCCCACGAGGTACTTCTCGCGCGCGAGGGCGGCCCGCGGGTCGCAATGGAGAAGGATGAGCACGGGGTCTGGAGCATTACGACGCCGCCCCTTGAGCCGGACCTCTATGGCTACTCCTTTGTGGCGGACGGCGTGAGCCTGCTGGATCCGCTGAACCCCCTGATGAAGCCGAATCTGCTCAACACCCAGAGCATGGTTCACGTTCCGGGCCCGAAGTCCGTTCCGTGGGAGGTCAACGACGTTCCACACGGGATCGTCCATCATCACTTCTACCGCTCCGGCGTGGTGGGGGACGAGCGCGACTTTTACGTTTACACCCCACCCGGCTACGACCCGCGCGCGGGAAAGCGGTATCCTGTTCTTTACCTGCTGCACGGCTTCAGCGACGACGCGAGCGCCTGGACGGCGGTCGGGCGCGCCAACGTTATCCTGGACAACCTCATTGCGCAGGGTCGCGTGAAGCCCATGCTCGTGGTGATGCCCCTCGGGTACGGTGCGCCGGAGATCGTCGCCCGCACCGGGCCCGGATTCCGCGATTCGGGCCTCCGTCAGCGCAACTTTGATCGCTTCCGTGACGCGCTCCTGAACGAGGTGCTCCCGGCGGTGGAAAAGAGCTACCGGGTGTCAGCCGACCGCAGCTCGCGGGCGATTGCCGGGCTTTCCATGGGCGGCGCGGAATCGCTCCTGGTGGGCCTGAATGCGCTGAACCGCTTTGCCTGGGTCGGCGCCTTCAGCTCCGGAGGTCTGAGCCAGGAATTCTCCGCCGTCTTTCCGGCGCTCGGCACCCAGGTAAACTCCCAACTGCGGCTCCTCTGGATCGCCTGCGGGACGGAGGACGGCCTGATCGAGCCGAACCGGAAGCTGCGCGACTGGCTCCAGTCGAAGGGGGTTCACCACGTGGGCGTGGAGACCCCGGGGGCGCATAGCTGGATGGTCTGGCGGCGCAATCTCGCCGTGTTTACCCCGCTGTTGTTCCGCGGCGCGGAGAGCTAACGGTCCAGGCGAGGCTCCACGGCAGCCGGAGCGCCCCCTTCGGTCAGCCGTCCATGCGGTCGGTCCGCGGCGGCGCATACGGGATTCCCGGCCCCCGTGCGGGGCCGCATCGAGAGGGAAGCGGCGATGGGAACAATCGGGCGGCGGAGCTTTTGCGGGGGCGCGCTGCTGGGCGCCATGGGTACCGGTCCGCTGGCGCGCGCCCTGGCGGCCGGCAGTATCCCTGATGTCGCGGTGCCGCCATATATCTCCGATGAGCGCCGCGCCGCCCGCCTGGCATGGTTTCAGGACCAGAAGCTTGGTTTCTTCGTCCACTGGGGGATCTACAGCCAGTGGGGCTGCATTGAGTCATGGCCGCTGGTGGAGGAAGACCGCTGGGCCCGGCCGGACGACCTGCCGGCGTGGGTGGAGCGCGGCCGGGATATCGATCGCTTCAAGCGGGACTACTGGCAGTTGAACCGTACGTTCAACCCCGCCCGGTTCGATCCGCAGTCCTGGGCGGATGCCGCCAAGTCCGCGGGCATGCGCTACTTCGTCTTCACGACGAAGCACCACGACGGCTTCAGCATGTGGAACACGCGGTGGACTCCATTCCGGGTGACGCACCCGGATTGCCCCTACAGCCGGAGCCCGCATCCGGACGTCGTGCGACGGCTGTTCGACACGTTTCGCCGGGAAGGGTTCGGTATCGGCGCCTATTTTTCCAAGGCCGACTGGCACCACCCGGACTACTGGAGTCCCGACGCCCCGGCCCGCACCCGCAATCCGAACTACGACACGTTGGCCCAGCCGGAGAAGTGGAATCGCTTCGTCCGGTTCGTCCACGGGCAGATCGGCGAGCTGGTGAGCGGCTACGGACCGCTCGACATCCTCTGGCTGGATGCCGGCCAGGTGCGCCCGCCCCGGCAGGATATCCGGATGGATGAACTGGTGCGGATGGCGCGCGCCCGGCAGCCGGACCTCCTGGTGGTAGACCGGACCGTCGGCGGCCGTTATGAGGACTATGTCACGCCGGAGCAGCAGGTTCCGGAGAAGCCGCTCGGTCATGCCTGGGAGAGCTGCCTGACAATGGGTGACCAGTGGTCCTACAAGCCGGATGACCGCTACAAGTCCC
>CAYQDT010000882.1:0-2288 GCA_964416225.1 uncultured bacterium | reverse complement strand
AAGTTCCGCCGGCCGCGGCCGCCATTCCCGCGCCGGAGCCGACGAAGGCGAATGGGGGGCCGCTGGCCGTCCCGGCGGTTCGGCGGCTCGCGAAGGAGCTGGGGGTGAGCCTCGCTGCCGTGCGCGGCTCCGGACCGGCCGGACGGGTGCTGGAGGCGGACGTGCGTGCCGCGGCAAGCGCCGCGGGCACTCAGCCGGCGTCCCCACCGGCTTCCGAGCGGACGACGTCCGGCACCGGCCCCGCGCAAGCGGAAGTGGAGGCCGAGACGGGGGCGCATTCCGAGGCGGGTCTCCGCCGGGTTCCGCTGCGGGGCGTGCGCCGCGCGATTGCGGACCACCTCCTCCATGCCCACCAGACCACGGCTCCGTACACGCTGGTGGAGGAGATCGATTTCACGGAACTGGTGAGCGTGCGGCAGCGGGTACAGCCACTGGCGGAGCGCTCCGGCGTGCGGCTCAGCTATCTGCCGCTCATCCTCGCCGCAGTGAGCATGGCGCTTCGCGATCATCCCGAGCTGAACGCAACGGTCGACGGCGAGACGGGGGATCTCCTGATCCATCCGGAGCAGCACGTCTCGATCGCGGTCCACACGGATGAAGGGCTCCAGGTGCCCGTGATCCGCAACGTGGAGCACCACAGCCTGCTGGACCTCGCGCGCCAGATCGAGCGGCTCGCGGCGGCGGCCCGCAGCGGCACGCTGTCACGGGAAGAGGTTCAGGGCGGAACGTTCACGGTCTCCAACCTCGGGGCGCTTGGAGGGGTCTTCGGCACCCCGGTGCTGAACACGCCGCAGGTCGCAATCCTGGGCATCCATCGCATCTCTCCGCAGCCGGTGGTGCGCGGGGAGGCGATTTTGCCGCGCCAGATGGCAAACGTTTCCCTGACGCTTGACCATCGCTACCTCGACGGGGCGGTGGGGGCCGCGTTTGCCGCCACGCTCCGCCGGTACGTCGAGGACCCCGCCGTGATGCTGTTCCGGCTGGCGGAGCTGCGGAACCCGCGCTGACCCGCCGCGCCTCCGGGAGTGAGGCGGGGCCCGCGTGGGAAAAGAATCCGGGATTCTCGAGCGTGCGAAACGCGAACGGGAGCCGATGCATGCCGCGATCCGTGATCGTCAGCGCCTGCCGCACACCTATCGGCGCGTTCCTGGGCGGGCTTAGCTCACTCTCCGCGCCCGCGCTGGGCTCCGTTGTAGTGCGCGAGGCAGTGGCCCGCTCCGGGATCGAGCCGGAGCGCGTGGAGGAAGCGATCCTGGGTCATGTGGTTCAGGCGGGCTCCGGCCAGGCGCCGGCACGGATGGCCGCGCTCGGCGGCGGGCTGCCCCCTTCCGTCGGCGCCTATAGCGTGAACAAGGTCTGCGGCTCCGGGCTGAAGGCGGTGATGCTGGCGGACCAGGCGATCCGCGCCGGCGATGCCCGCGTGGTGGTGGCCGGCGGGATGGAGAGCATGTCCGCCGCGCCGTACCTGCTGCCGAAGGCCAGGTCCGGCTACCGGCTGGGCCACGGCGAGCTGCTGGACGCGCTGATCCACGACGGGCTCTGGGATGCCACGCATCACTACCACATGGGCTGCACGGGCGAGCTGTGCGCCCGGGAGCAGGAGATCACGCGGCAGGAGGCTGACGACTGGGCGCGCCGGAGCTATGAGCGCGCGGTGGCGGCGCGGGATGCGGGGCTCTTCGCAGCGGAGACGGTGGTGGTGCGGGTGCCGACGAAGCGCGGCTGGGAGCCGGTGGCGCAGGACGAGCAGATCCGTGCGACTTCGGCGGAGGTGCTGGCCGGGATGCCGCCGGTGTTCGAAGCGGATGGGGTGATCACCGCCGGGAACTCCAGCAAGATCAGCGACGGCGCGGCAGCCGTGGTGGTGCTCGCGGAGGATGAGGCGGAGCGGCGCCGGCTCCGTCCCCTGGCGCGGATCGCCGCCACCTACACGCACAGCCAGGAGCCCGCGCAAGTCATGATGGCTCCGGAGCGTGCCATCCGGGGCTGCCTGCGGAAAGCCGGCTGGGAGCGGGCCGATCTCTACGAGATCAACGAGCCGTTTGCCGCAGCGGCGGTCGCGCTGGTGCGGGCGCTGGATCTCGACCGGGAGCAGGTGAACGTGCGTGGTGGGGCCGTGGCGCTTGGCCACCCGATCGGCGCGACGGGATGCCGGATGCTGGTCACCCTCCTGCACGTGCTCTCGCCCCGGTGCCCGCGGGGCGTGGCCGCGCTGTGCCTCGGCGGGGGAGAGGCCGTCGAGATCATCCGCGCACTCGGCGCGCCGGCCGACGAAGCCGAAATGGTCG
>CAYQDT010000881.1:0-2293 GCA_964416225.1 uncultured bacterium | reverse complement strand
CACCAACAAAGCCAGCAGCCACGAAGCCAGCGGAGGGCACCACGCCCCCAGGCCCAGATGGCCTTCTCCCCGGAGCCCGGCCGGTGCCTCCGCTCCCGCCGGCCTCCGGCGTACCGGCGCCCCATTCCACACCGGGAAGGTCTCACGATGCGGCTCACTTCGGCGCGCCGGGCGGCATGCGTTATGATTTCTGCGGCCCTCCCCGGAAGGAATCCCCGATGCCAGATCGCAACCCGCAGTTTGTCAACCATCCATCCCAGCTTCACTCTGTATTAGAAGCCGTCCACCGGGCGCCCTGGGTCGGCGTGGATACGGAATTCATCTCCGAGAACTCCTACGAGCCGATCCTCTGCCTCCTGCAGATCGCCACTCCCGAAGGAATCTGGATCGTCGACCCGCTCGCCATTGCAGACCTCCGCGCGCTCTGGGAGGCGCTCACCAGCCCGGACCGGGAGTTCGTGGCGCTCGCCGCGCGGGAGGAGATCCGCTTCTGCATCCGGTACGCCGGACGGGCCCCGGCCCGGCTGTTCGACCTGCAGATCGCCGCGGGGCTGCTCGGCCTGGGCTACCCGCTCAGCCACACGAACCTGGTGCGCAAGCTTCTGGGAGTCCGGGTGACGGGCGGCGAGGGATTCACGGACTGGCGGCAGCGGCCGCTCTCCCCCCGACAGCTCGAATACTCCGCGGACGACGTGCGCTACCTGCTCCAGGCGCGCGAAGCGCTCGGCGCCGAGGCGGAGCGGCGCGGCCGCGTGGCGTGGATCGAGGCGGAGTGCCGGCGGCTCGTCACGCGGGTGGCCGGCGAGGACAACGACGAGCGGTGGCGCAAGGTCTCCGGCGGCTCCGGCCTCAAGCGGAAAGACCTGGCCGTGCTCCGGGAGGTCTGGCGCTGGCGCGACGACGCGGCCCGGGCCGCGAACCAGACGCCCCGCCGGATCCTGCGGGATGAGTTTCTCACGGAGATCGCCAAGCGCCAGCCGCAGACGGTTCAGGACCTTTTCGTGGTGCGCGGGCTGGACCGCTCCATCTCCAAGGCGGACGCCGCACAGGTGGTGAAAGCCGTCCAGCGCGCGCTCCAGCTTCCGGAAGCGGAGTGGCCGCAGGTCTTCCGGCGCGAGGACCCGCCGCAGGTGAGCGTCCTGGGCCAGCTCCTGGGAGTTGCCGCGAACAATCTCGCCGCCGAGCATGAGGTGGACATCGCCCTCCTGGCCACGGCCGCGGATCTGCAGGAGCTGGTCCGCTGGCGCCTCGGCCTGCTGGACGGGGACCGGGAGCCGCCCATCCTCATCGGCTGGCGCGGCGAGATCCTCGGCCATACCCTGCTGGAGATCCTGAACGGAGAGCGCAGCGTCCGGGTGGGCAATGTCAAGCGTCCGAGCCCGCTGCTGTTCGAAGCCGTGCAGCGGTGATCCGGTTCGACGCCTGCCGGTTCGACTCGTACCTGTTCGACGCCTACCTCTTCGTGGACTGGAGCGCCCGGAGCGTACCCGGTCCCGGACGGCCCGCTCCGGATTCCCTCTGGGTCGGCCAGGGTGAGTGGACGCCGGACGGCTCCCTGCGCACGCGGGAAAGCTACTGGTCCACGCGCGAAGCCTGCGCGGCCTCGGTGCGGGAGCAGTTGCTGGAGTGGACCCGGTGCGGGCTGCGCGTGCTCGCCGGCTTCGACTTCCCGTACGGCTATCCCACCGGCTGGGCCGACTTGCTCGACCCCGGGAGCTCCGTGCCGCCCTGGCGCCGGGTCTGGGACGCCTTCGCTGCGGAAGTCCGGGATGGCCCGGACAACCGGAACACCCGCTTCGAGGCCGCGTCCGCGCTCAACCGCCGGTGCGGAGCGGGCGCCGGCCCGCTGTGGGGCTGCCCCGCGGCCCGACAAAGCCCCCATCTCTCGTCGCGCAGCCCCCGGTTCCCGTTCGTCCCCCGCGCCGGCGCCGCGCTGGAGCGCCTCCGCTGGACGGACCGCGCCGCGCTCCGCCGCCGGTCCGGTCTGCAGGAAGGCTGGAAGCTGTACGGAAGCGGCAGCGTCGGCAGCCAGGCGCTCACCGGGATCCCGCGCCTGCGAGCGCTCCGGGACGATCCGGCGCTCGCGCCGGTGAGCCGGGTGTGGCCGTTCGAGACCGGCTTCACCTCTCACCCGGCGCCGGACCACGGCCCCTTCATCCTGCACGCGGAGATCTGGCCGGGTCTCGTAAGGGCCCGCCTCGATCCATCCCTTCCGATCCGGGATCAGGCGCAGGTCCGCACGGCACGTGAAGTCGCGCACCGTGTTACGGACGACTTCGTCGCCGGAAAAATC
>CAYQDT010000880.1:0-2296 GCA_964416225.1 uncultured bacterium | reverse complement strand
CCCGCCGCATCACGGGCAGTGCGGCCGGCGGAGTCCGGCTACTGGGCCAGCTCCGCGTAGGTGGGAGTGGAGAGATACCGCTCACCGGTGCTCGGCAGCACGGTGACGATCAGCTTGCCAGCATTTTCCGGACGCTTCGCCACCTGCACGGCCGCCCAGACCGCGGCGCCCGAGGAGATCCCGGCGAAGAGGCCTTCTTCGCGCGCCAGACGCCGGGTCCATTGGACCGCGTCATTGTTCTCGACGGCGATCACCTCGTCGATCAGTTCAGTGCGCAGCACTTCCGGAATGAAGCCCGCACCCAGCCCCTGGATCGGGTGCGGGCCTCGCGGCTTGCCGGAGAGGACCGCGGAGGCGGCGGGCTCCACGGCAATGGCCTTGAACCCCGGCTTGCGCGCCTTGATCACTTCCGCCACTCCCGTGATCGTCCCACCGGTGCCCACGCCCGCCACCAGGATGTCCACCGTCCCATCCGTGTCGCGCCAGATCTCCTCCGCTGTGGTGCGGCGGTGGACCGCAGGATTGGCGGGATTGTTGAACTGCTGGGGAATGAAATAGCCCGGCTTCTCCGCCGCCATCTGCTCGGCCTTCTGCACCGCACCGATCATCCCCTCCGCCGCCGGAGTCAGGACAATCTGCGCCCCCAGCGCCCGGAGGAGCACCCGGCGCTCCATGGACATCGTCTCCGGCATCACCAGAACACAGCGGTAGCCGCGGGCCGCGCAGACGAAGGCGAGACCGATGCCCGTGTTGCCGCTGGTCGGCTCCAGGATGGTCGTATCGGCGCCAATCTTCCCTTCCGCTTCGGCCGCCTCGATCATTGCCAGCGCAATGCGGTCCTTCACGCTGCCGAGCGGGTTGAAGTACTCCAGCTTGGCGGCGACGGTCGCCACGCAGCCCTCCGTCACCCGATTCAGCTTCACCAGCGGCGTGTTCCCGACCAGCTCCGTGATGGTGTTCGCGATGCGCATCCTTCTCTCCACTCACAAACTCGCTCGGACCGGCGGCTCGGTGCCGCCGCCCCGCGCAGTTAGCCGGACCTCCGGCCCGATTCACACGGGATTGAGAGCCGTCCCGGGCTCAGAGCCCGAACATTAGCCAGCGTGCTTCTTCCAGTCGCTGGGCGTCCTGCGCCAGATCCTCGAGGGTGGTACGCTGCAGTTCGCTCTGCACCGCCTGGTTAAGCCGCGCGTGGAGCCGCCGGACCGCCGAGGCGGTTGGAGCGAACCCGTCCTCCGAGGGCGCCTCGCCCAGGAAATCCGGACCGTGCAACGCCTTCACCACGTCCGCTGCCGTGACCTGCCGAGAATCCCGCCCCAGCACGTAACCCCCGGACGCGCCGCGTACGCTGCGGACGAGGCCGGCGCGGCGCAGGATGACCAGGAGCTGGTGCAGGTACGATTCCGGGATGTTCTGGCGCGCCGCGATCTCACGACTCTGGGCCGGCTTGTCCGGAGATTGCGCCGCCAGATCCAGCAGCGCCCTCAGAGCATAATCCACCTTCGATGTGAACAGGGCCATCTGAGCCGGCGCTTCCCGGAAACTTGACTAAATCGATCAAGACAGTCAAAGGGTATCACTCGCGCCCGGGTGCGTCAACGGAACGGACTTCCAGCGGGCCGCCGAACTCCCTCCGTGCGGGCGGCTCCAACATGGTACTTCCCGGCTGCCTGGAGGCCAATCGCCATTAGCAACGGCCGCGCCCGGGTAAGTACATCCACGTAGCTTCAGGTACCGCGACCAGTTCCGGACCGGGGGCGATGACCGGGAGGGCGATTGCATGTCGACTTCCGCCGAGCGCGAGCGGCAGATGCAGGACGCGGAGGAGCTTCTCGGATCGGAGTCCACCCGTTCCTTCGCCAAGAGCCTTTTCTTCGGACGGTTCGACGGGGAGCTGGTCTTTCCATACCCGGAGATCGATGCGGCCCGCCGGGAAGCGAGCGACGCGTTCGTAACGCGGGTCCGGGAGTTCCTGCGCACGCGGGTAGATTCCCGGGCCATTGACCGGGAGAGCCGCATCACGGAGGCGGTCATCCAGGGGCTCTTCCAGCTCGGCGTGAGGTCCAAGTCGGTACCGCCAGAGTATGGGGGAGGCGGCCTTTCCCAGCTCGAGTACTGCCGGGTGATGGAAACGATCGGGGGCGCGGACGGCTCCCTCGCGGTGTTGGTCAACGCGCATCAGAGCATCGGCCTGAAGTCGCTCCTGCTGTTCGGGACCCCGGAGCAGCGCGAACGGTGGCTTCCACCGCTCGCGCGGGGGGAGATGCTCGCCGCGTTCGCGCTCACGGATCCGAAC
>CAYQDT010000879.1:0-2296 GCA_964416225.1 uncultured bacterium | reverse complement strand
GAAACCGCGCGCTGGTGCGCAAAGACGTGCAGGACTGCCTGCCCCCACTCCCACCGGTATTCTGAATGTGCGGTATCGCCGGAATCTGTCTATTCGCGCCCCACGTCTCGCGCCAGGACCTCCCCGCCCGTCTCACGGCCATGGCGGACGCGATGTTTCACCGGGGTCCGGACGACGGAGGCACATACGTGTCGCCGGACGGACGGCTCGGGCTGGCCAGCCGCCGGCTGGCGATTCGGGACCTCTCCCCGGCCGGCCACATGCCGATGCACAACGGAGCGGAGACCGTCTGGATCGCCTATAACGGCGAGGTCTATAACACGGACGAACTCCGCCCGGAGCTGGAGAAGCTGGGATACGTCTTCCGCTCCGGCAGCGACACGGAGGTGATTCTTCACGGCTACGAGGCGTGGGGCGAGGGGGTCGTCGAGCGGCTGCGCGGGATGTTCGCCTTCGCCGTTGTGGATCTCCGGGCCGGTCCCACGCGGGCCCGCTTCTTCATGGCCCGGGACCGGCTGGGGATCAAGCCGCTCTTTTACTCGGCCCAGCGCGACTCGCTCCTGTTCGCTTCCGAGCTGAAAGCCCTCACTGCCTCCGGATCGATCAGCCGGGCCATTGACCCCGCCTGTGTGGTGGGGTACCTGCTGGCCGGTTCAGCCCCGACGCCGCACACGTTCTACCGGGATGTCCGGGCGCTGGAACCGGGTTGCTCTCTGGTGCTGGACCTCGGCGAGCAGCACCCCCAGCCCCGGGTCACCCGCTACTGGAGCTTCCCCACGGACAGCCGCGAGACGGCCTCGTATGAGGAGGCGGTCGAGGAGGTGCGGGAGGCCGTGCGGGAGGCCGTGCGCATCCGGCTGGTCAGCGACGTTCCCCTGGGCGCCTTCCTGTCCGGCGGCGTCGACTCCAGCGCGGTCCTGGCGCTGATGCGGCAGGCCACCAGCGGGACCATCCGCACCTGCTCCATGGTCTTCGAGGAGCAGGAGTTCACGGAGGCGCCCTATGCGCGGGCGATGGCGGAACTGGCGGGCGCGGAGCATTTCGAGCGGGTGGTCACGGCAGCCGACGTGAAGGGAGAGCTGGACCGCATCCTCTGGGCGATGGATCAACCGACCAATGACGGCGTCAACAGCTACTTCGTCTCCCAGACGGCACGCCAGGCCGGCTTGACGGTGGCCCTCTCCGGGCTCGGCGGAGACGAGCTGTTCGGAGGCTACCGGAACACCTTCGACGCCATCCCGCGGATGGTTCGCCAGCTCTCCCTGATCCAGCGTGTTCCGCTCGGCGCTCCCGTCACCCGCGAGATCTCGAAGCTGCTCCCGAACCGGATGTACTGGGCTAAGGCCCGCGCTGCGCTCTCGCGGCCCGCTTGCCCCGCCACCGCCTACCTGGCGCGCCGCGGTCTGTTTGCCCCCGCCGAGGCCCGCTCCCTGGTCACGAGCGAGGTTTGGGAAGAGGCGGCCAAGACCTACCGGCCCTTCGAGCATTTCGTCGGGCGCTCCGGGCGAGGAGAGAGCAACGGCTCCCTTTTTGCCTGGATCAGCCGCGCGGAGATCGCCAATTACACCCACGATCAGCTTCTCCGCGACACCGACGCGATGAGCATGGCTCACTCGCTGGAGGTGCGGGTTCCGCTGCTGGACCACCGGCTGGTGGAGACGGTACTGCGCCTGCCCGAGCGGTACAAGGTGCGGCCGACCGCGGACGGAGCCGCCAGAAGAGTTAAGCCGCTGCTCGTGGACGCAGTCGGCGAGGGGATTGCGCCCGTGATAAGAGAAAGGACCGACAAGCAGGGGTTCACCTTCCCGTTTGCTGTCTGGATGCAGAAGGAACTGGCCCCGCAGGTGCGGGAACTGCTTCTCAGTCCTGCTGGCGGAATCTTGAACCGGGACGCAGCGGAAGGCGTCTGGAAGGCCTTTCAGGAAGGCCAAGTGCACTGGTCCCGCGCCTGGTCGCTGGTGGCGCTCACCGGCTGGCTCTCACGGCACCCGTGATGCGCGCCGGGCAGCCATTCCGGGTCGCCACGCCGGGGAGCCGGGCGGGCTCCGCGGCCCACGCAGCCCCTCGGGCACATTCCACCATGCCTCCAAATCTCCTGGATCGGGATCTGATCTTCCGCGCGAGCCGCAGGCTCCGTACGGCCTCTCTGAAGCTCCTCGGCGAGCGGATGGAGGGCGTCGTCTCGCTGGGGGTGGGGAACGCGCGCGAGGTCGCCGGTCGCTATTCCGCGGTAACGTGCGACACGCTGGTGGAGCGCGGCCCGGACACCACCCGAATTCCCCTGCACCTTCCCGAG
>CAYQDT010000878.1:0-2300 GCA_964416225.1 uncultured bacterium | reverse complement strand
ACCGGCCGGATCCCGGCCAGCCCGAGTTCGCCCCGCCCGGGACCTTTCCGCCGGTCGTGGGCTACCGGGGCGGAGGTCCGCACGGGCTCGGCCCCGGCGAGTGGACGGATGACACCTCGATGGCGCTGGCGCTCGCCGGCAGCATCGCCGGCGCCGGCTGGGACCTGAACGACCAGGCCCGCCGCTACCTGGCCTGGTATGAGCGCGGTGAGTACTCGGTGAACGGGCGCTGCTTCGATATCGGCATCCAGACTCGCCAGGCGCTTCGCGCGTTCCAGCAGCGGGGCGGGGCCCGCGCGTGTGGGAATCCGGATGAGCGCTGCAGCGGAAACGGCTCCCTCATGCGTCTCGCGCCGGTGGTGCTCGCGTACGGCGCCGGCTTCCCGGAGAACCTCCCCCTGCTGGCCGAGCGGGCGGAGGAGTCGAGCCTGCCGACCCATCCCTCGCCGATCTGCCGGTCGGCGTGCCGCTACCTGGCGCTGCTGCTCGCCGCGCTGGCGCACGGGCTGCCGCGGGAGGAGGTCCTGGCGCCCTCCTGGCCGCTGCTGAAGCAACTGGGCCCGCTCCACCCGGCCGTCGCCACCGTGGCCGCCGGCAGCTTCCGGGAAAAGGAGCCGCCGGCCATCCAGGGCTCCGGATACGTGGTCGCCAGCCTGGAGGCCGCGCTGTGGGCCTTCCACCAGGCGCCGGACTTCTCCCAGGCCGTGCTGCGCGCCGTCAATCTCGGGCAGGACGCCGATACCACCGGCGCGGTCTGCGGCCAGTTGGCGGGCGCCTGCTGGGGCGAGACTGGTATCCCACCGGAGTGGCGCGGCGGGCTGGCGCGCCGGGAGCTGCTGGAGACCGCCCTGGCCGGGCTCGGCCTCGGCCGGGAAGCGGCGGTCAAGGGCAGCCCGCGGGCGGCGGCGGCGGACCGGGTGCCGCGCCCGGCCGCGGCGGCCCCGGATTGGAGCTACTGGGAGGTCCCGGGACGGTTCCTCGCCGGCTGCTACCCGGGCGCGCAGCAGCCGTCCGAGCGAGACGCGAAGCTGCGGGCGCTCCTGGACGCGGGCATCCGCGGCTTCGTCAACCTGATGGAGCCGGACGAGCGAGGTCACCGCGACGAGCCGTTCGAGGACTACGTCCCGCACCTCGAGGCGCTCGCCGGGGGCGGCCCTCCGGTCCGCGCGCTGCGGCTGCCGATCCGGGATCTCCACGCGCCGACCGTGGACGAGATGGAGGCCGCGCTGGACCGGATCGACGACCTGCTCCGGGAGCGGTCGATCTACCTCCACTGCTGGGGCGGCGTGGGCCGGACCGGGACCGTCGCGGCGTGCTGGCTCCTGCGGCACGGCCACGCCACCGGGGAGAACGTCCTCTCCAAGCTGGAGCGGCTCCGCCGGATGGACCGGCACCGCGGCGACCGCCGTTCCCCCGAAACTCCCGTGCAGCTCGAGTTCGTGAAGGCCTGGAGCCGGCGGCTCCCGAAGCGCTGAAGCGTCCGCCGCGCGTGCCGGAGCGCCGCGCGGCCGTGGCGTCATCGATCACCGGTCGCCCGCTGCCCGGGCGGCCCCGTCCCCCGGTACCCGACCATGCCTGAGCGCCGCCCGGTTTCCCTCGACGACCTGTTCCAGCTCCGTCTCGTGTTGGACCCGCAGCTCTCGCCGGACGGAGAGCGGGTGGCGTACGGGGTTACCCGGACCGACCTGGGGCAGAACCGCTACCTCTCCCGGATCCACGTCGCCCGCGCGGACGGCTCGGACGACCGTCCGTTCACGCGGGGGGCGTTTTCCGCCTGCATGCCGCGCTGGTCGCCGGATGGCCGCAGCCTCGCCTTCCTCTCCGCACCGGACGAGTCGAGCAGCCTCGGGCGGATTCCGGCGGATGGGGGCGAGGCGGAGCCGCTCACGAAGCTGGAAGAGGGGAAGATCGGGGAGTTCGCCTGGTCGCCGGACGGCGCGCGGATCGCCTTCACGTTTCGGAAGAGCCCTCCGTGGGCGACCGGACGGGCGAAGGAGGAGCGAGAACGGGCGAAGCGCTCCACGCCGCCGCTGGTGCTCCGCTCCGCGAAATACCGGGAGGAGGGCGCCGGGTACCTCGGCGATGAGCACTGGCAGGTGTACGTCCTCCAGCTCGCGGACGGGCAGATCCGGCAGCTCACCCAGTACGCGGCGGATCACGGCAGCCTGGCCTGGTCGCCGGACGGCGCGCGGATCGCCTTCGTCACGAACCGGAAGCCGTATCCGGACCTCCAGCGCCAGTACCTGGAGCTCCGCACCGTGCCCGCGGACGGCGGGGAGGAAGCGGTGGTTGCCGCGCCC
>CAYQDT010000877.1:0-2305 GCA_964416225.1 uncultured bacterium | reverse complement strand
ATGTACACGATCAGCACGTTCTTCGCTCGCGCTCCGGACGGCGATCCGGAGTCGGCCCGCGCCGCGTCCGCGCGGAGCAGGTCCGCCAGGGAGAGCCCCAGCAGGGAGACCCCTCCCACCCGCAGCACGTCCCGCCGCGTCACACCATCGCACGTGCGGTGCTTCCCCGTCGTCATCTCGAACATCGGCCTTCTCCCGGTTCATCTTCCCGACGTGGCCCGGCAATGACCGTACCGTGCCGAGCCTGCGGGTTGCTCCCTAATGGTTGAACATGAACTCTTTGCTGTTGATGAGCGCCCAGAGCAGGTCTTGCATGCCTTCCTCGCGGCTGGGCGCGCCGCTCAACGCCTTCAATGCCGCCATCCGCTCCCGCTCGGCCGGCCGCCGCGCGAAGGCGCGGAGAAAGAGCTCCTCGATCGCCGCCGGGTCACTCTTCTCCTGCTTGCAGAGCCGGGCCACCGCGCCGTCGGCGTTTTTCAGCTTGCCCTGCAGCGCCTCGCCGTTGAACAGCTCGAGCGCCTGGGACATGCTGGGCGCGGCGGTCCGGTCGCACTCGCAGGGCGTGGTCCGGTTCGGACGTCCGAAGGTGTCCAGGCTCACGGAGGGCAGCTCGGTATCCGAGAGCTCGATGGCACGTGTTCCGATCGCGTAGGTCGCCCACCGATCCGGCACGCCGGTCACCTGGGCGATGGCGTCCAGTAGCTCCTCCCCCTGCAGCCGGCGGACCGGGTAATGCGAGCAGAACTGCGTGTCGATCCGGTTGGCCGGCGTGGCCACGGAGCTCGACTGGTAGGTGTTCGAGCGCATGATCACGCCCATCAGGTATTTGAGGTCGTAGTGATGCGCGATCAGGTCTTTGGAAAGCGCGTCCAGGAGCTCCTCGTTCCGCGGCGGGTTCGTGCTGCGAAGGTCGTCCACCGGATCCACGATGCCGCTGCCGAACAGCCGGGCCCAGATCCGGTTCACCGCATTGCGCGCGAACATCTCCTTGCCGGCGCCTTTTGTCATCCATTCGGCAAAGCGGATGCGCCGGTCCTCGCCCTTGCTCGTGACCAGCTCGGAGCGGTCCAGCGGGCGCGCCACAGCCACGTTCCCGGTGCGCGGATTCCGCACCTCACCCGGATCCGTCGCGACGAACCGCTCCGGGATCGGATCCGCGCGCCCCTCGCCGTTCAACTGCGCGAAGATGGCCGCGAAGCGGTAATAGTCATCCTGCGTGTACCGCTCGGTCGGATGGTTGTGGCACTTGGCGCACTGGATCCGCTGACCCAGAAATGCCTGGGCCACGGTCTCGCCGGTCAGCTCGTAGCTGCGCACCCAGCCATGCCCGTTCGGGCGGATCGCCTGCCGGCTGGCCCACCAGAGTGTTTCCGGATGCTCGTCCGGAGTGCCGACGGCCGTCACCAGCGCCGTGACCACCTCGTCCCAGGGCCGGTTCTGGAGAAACTGCTCCGTGAGCCACTGGTTCAGGACCAGGGTGTTCTTCCGCTCCATGTGCTCCTTGCGGACCATGGAGATGTCGCAGATGCGCAGCGCCCAGAGCGAAGCGTACTCCGGCCGCTTCAGCAGCGCCTGGACCAGCCGCTCTCGCTTTTCCGCGGCGGTGTCGGCGAGGAAGGTGCGGGCCTCTTCCACGGAGGGGAGGGTGCCGCACGTATCGATCGAGGCGCGGCGGAGGAACTCCTCGTCCGAGCAGCGGCCGCTCGGCTCCAGGTTCAGCTCGCGGAGCTTCCGGTAAATCGCCGCATCGACATAGTTGGCCGGGCGGGGCCACGCGGCCGGATTCACCTTCTGCGGGAAGGGAACGGTGACGCGGAGCACGGCGAGCTGGTCCATGTATTTGGCCTGCACCGCCGTGGCGCCGGGGGCGCCGGTTTCGATCGTTCCGTCCTCCGAGACGCCCGCCACCCCGGTGTCGTTGGAACGATAGACGGCCCGGTCCGTCACGTCCTCCACGTGCCCGTCCGAGAACTTCGCCTCGATGAGCACACCCTGCTTTTCCCTGGGCCGGTAGATCCGGTCCCCCGGAAGTGCCTCCAGCGAAACCAGCTTCGGATCCTTCTCATCCGGACCGGGAGCGCCCTCCAGCAGCCAGCCCAGGAGAACCTGGTATTCGGGCGAGCCTCTCTCCAGCCGCCTGCCGCCGCCGTGCGCCACTTCCATCAGCGGCTTCCGAAGGAACAGGCTCTTCTCCGGAGCTTCCCGGCTGATCCGCCGGCCCGAAAGCTGACGGGTGATCCAGAGATAGTCCAGCTCGGGCGCGTAGCCCCGGAGCGAGAGCTTGAACCCACCCTTGCCCGAGTTC
>CAYQDT010000876.1:0-2312 GCA_964416225.1 uncultured bacterium | reverse complement strand
AACGGGTAGTAACGATGCCATCCCGTCGATGGAGCCATTGCCCGGGCAGCACTGTCCGGGCATTTTCTCGTTCACGGCTGCCGGCCGCAGCACGGCGGGCACCCGTGGAGCCGAAGCTCTGCCGGACTGCTCGTCGACCGTACGCCCCGGAGCGGTCCCCTTTGCCGGAGTGCTGCGCGCGGACTCCACCGAAAGAAGTTCCATCTAAAGTTGGGTCATGGGTGGCGCACTTCAGATGGAACAACCTTTTGGTGGAAATTAAGAAACAACTAAAGGATGAGGAATGCGCGTTACAGTCTACCAATTGGGCGATCGGTATCTCCTCACTCCTGAGTCCGGCAGTAAAGCGGTCGAGTTGGAGCTGGGGGCAGGGGTGGAGTTAAAGGAGCAGCAGGGCGGCGGCGGGCAGCTGCTCGCGTACCGCGGCGGGATCTATGGGCAGCCCATCCGCACGGCGATCCGCCTTGGATGGTGCACGGTGGTAGACCCGTAGGCGAGTTCCGCGAAAAAGCGGGTAACGCGCCGTCGCCGGGGCAGCGATCCGCGGCGGTGCGGGCTGCGGCCCACCGGTCAAGCCAATGCGGGGAGCCGTGCCGGACGGCCGGGAATGGGCAGCCGCAAGCGCCGGAGCGGATTCAAGCGGCGACCTCTGGGAGGCCGAACGGGCTCCCGGGATGCAATCGGCGAGTGGCTGCCGACGAGTGCATCCCCGGGGATGAGGAGGCGGTGCGCTGACCGGAGCGTCCCGCGCGTCTTGTCCGGTCAGCTCTCCCGGCTCTTCGCCGTGACCTCGTCGATGAGCGGCCGGGCGCGTTCCACGAGCTCGCCCCGGCGGCTCTCGAGCTGCGGTTGGGTTCGGAGATACTCCTCCAGCGCTTCCAGCGGCGTGAGCTGGGTGGTCATTCCGCCGTGTCTCTGCCGGTTCTCCACGGCGGGCGTCTCCCGGCGGATCGCGGCGATGTAGTACGCCCCCTCCAGTGCGGTCCGCAGCTCCCGCTCCGGCAGGTTCGGGTGGCCCTGGCCCAGATGGTAGAACAGGCGGACCACGGCGCCCTGCAGCCGCTCCCGCTGCGCCTCGATCTGCGCCTTGATTGACGCGAGCGGGTCGGCGTCGTCCGCCTCGAGGCGCAGCGTGACGAACCGCCGCGGCTCGAGCGGCAGCGTCTCCCACCTCGTTTCACCGCGCCGGACCTCCGCGCGAACGACCAGCTTGTCCTCCGTCTCCTCTCCGAAGTCCACGCGCTCGATGCTGCCGGGGTAAATCACCGGCGGCTGTCCGCTGAAGTCACGGGCGGGGACCGTCTGGTGCTGGTGAATGTGCGCCAGCGCCACGTAGTCGAAGACGGGGTTCCGCACGGTGCCAAGCGGCAGCTCCACCTCCGGTGCGAGGAGCCCGCCCCGGCCGTAGCCGCCGAAGACGGCACCCTGCACCGTATAGTGCGCCATCAGAATCGCCGGCGTGTCCGCCCCGAGCTCCCCGCGGAGCGTTTCGACGTCGCGGGCCAGGTCATCCACGTATTCCACGAGCCGGCTGCGCATGAGCTCGAGCACCTCCGGGATGCTCTTTCCGCGGGCGTCCTCCTGCGCGACGAGCCCCGACCGCGGGACGTACGGCAGCGGCGCGATCAGCACCGTCCCCCGCGCCGTCGCCAGCGCGACCGGCTTCGGAACGCGCAGCACGTGCACGTTCTCGACTTCCAGGACCCGGAAAATATCGATGCTGCTGGCGCGGGCCCAGGCGTGTGGGAGGTCGTGGTTGCCGGGGATGATCACCACCGGCCGCTTCCTGGCCGCCCCGCGGATCCGGCGGGCGAACTCGCGCTGGACCGTCGGCGTCGGATCGCAGTTCTTGTAGATATCGCCGGGCAGCAGGATCAGGTCTGCCTCGCGGCCCGGCTCATCCGCGTATGCCAGCGCCCGGTCCAGGGAGCGGAGGAAGTCCGCCACCCGCGTCCCGTAGCCCTTTTCGGGCTCCGGACGGCCGTATAGCTCCACGCCCAGGTGTACGTCCCCGATGTGGAGCACGCGGACGGGCAATCGATCAGTCATCGGGGAAATCTCTCCGGCGCCGCGCCTCCGCGGTTGCTGCCCGTTCGGGCTCCGACCGGTAGCCGAGGCTCTTGAAGAAGGCTTCATCGTAGGAGCGGGTGCGCACCACCACCGGCATCGGCAGCGCGTGTCCGAACACGAGTGCCTGCTGCCGCGTATCCAGGCTGGCGAGCACGCTCTTCAGCCCGCCGCTGCCGCTGGTCCCGGAGAGGACGGCATCCACGTCCGCTTCGTCATCCAGCAGGCAGCAGATCTTCGTGCCG
>CAYQDT010000875.1:0-2318 GCA_964416225.1 uncultured bacterium | reverse complement strand
CCACGCGGATGTCGTCGCCGAGCAGGTGGTGCAGCCAGATCACCTGGAGCTCGATCGAGTGCTCGCGGAGGTGGTCGAGCTCATACGGGGCCAGGTTCGCCGCGCACGCGGCCCCCAGGCGGTCCAGGAACTCCCGGTCCGTGGCGACCACGCCCCACGGCGTCTGCCAGTCCTTACGCGTGGTGACTATGCTCCGGGAGCGGCCAAAGTGGTTCGTTCCGAGGATCACCACGCGTCGCGGGCGGAACGCTCCGAGGGCGGCGAACGCGGCCCCGTAGCACGAGCTCCCGCGCGGAAAATCGAGGTGGGGGGCGACGATCCCGGCCGGAGTGCCGGTTTCCCGGCCTCGTCCCTCTGCCCGAGCCTGCTCCAGGATGCCGTCCAGAAAGTCGTGCAGGCGCTCCGCCGGCGCGCCATAGCTGTCCCGATCGCGCAGCGGCCGAAACGGCGCTGCCTCGTAGGCCCGCACCATCCCCTGGTAATACTCATCGAAGGCGGGCCCGTCCAGGAAGCCCGCCTCGCCCAGCTGCGCGAGAAAGCTGTTCAGCTCGTAGCCGAGGAGCAGTTGCCCCGTCTGCTTGGCGAAGTCTCGCTGGATGTCGACTTTCTGGCGCGTTCCGTCCAGTAGAGAGAGGAGCAGGAACTGCTCCGCCCCGACCACGAGGTCCCCCTTCGCCAGCCGGGCGGGGTCCCGAATGACGAGGCGCCCGTTCTGGTCGTCCGGTTCGGCTTCCAGGGGGCGGAGGCAGGGGTAATCAAGACCGGTTAATTCCATGGCACCTCCAGTTTAGCGGATCAACGGGATGCCGTCCGTTGCTCTGGATAGGCGGGCAGACACCACGGCTGGTGCTCTCACACCGCGGACCGGTTGCCCTTGGGCGGATTGGCCCGGGCGGGGAACACTCCGCGCTCCGGCTGCGTGATAATGAAAGGGAGCGTCCCGAAAGCTGTTGCCGGAAGAAAGTCGGATTATGGTCGAGGTCCCTGAAACACTGGAAGGCTGGTACGTGCTGCATGACTTCCGCAGCATCGATTGGCCGCGCTGGAAGCAGTTGCCCGACGCGGAGCGCGCCGCCGCGGTGAGCGAGGCGGCCGAGTTTCTCCGCAACGCGGAGGCGCACGCGGAGGCGCCCGAAGGCTCCAGCGCCCTCTTCAGCATCGTGGGGCACAAGGCGGACCTGATGTTCCTCCACCTCCGCCCCACACCGGACGACCTGGAGCGCCTGGAGCGCCTTTTCGCGCAGACTCGCCTGGCGGATTTCACCACCCGGACTTATTCCTACGTCTCCGTCACGGAACTGGGGATGTATGAGGCTCAGGCGCGCGGCGCCACGCGGGGCGACCTGATGGAAGTGCCGTTCGTGAAGGCGCGGTTGAAGCCTCCGGTCCCGGAAGACAAGCGGTACATGGTTTTTTACCCGATGAACAAGCGCCGGGGCGAGCATGAGAACTGGTACACGCTCCCCATGGAAGAGCGCCGGGGAATGATGCGCAGCCACGGGACCATCGGCCACAAGTACTTCGGGGTGGTGCAGCAGATGATCTCCGGCTCCGTGGGCTTCGATGACTGGGAGTGGGGCGTCACCCTCTTCACCGCGGACCCGCTGCAGTTCAAGAAGCTCGTGTACGAGATGCGGTTCGACGAGGTGAGCGCCCGCTTCGCCGAATTCGGCCCGTTCCTGCTCGGAACGCGGATTTCACCGAACGAATTCGGCGACCTTTTGCTGGCACGCTGAGGAAGCTGAGCAAGGCGAGTAAGCGCCCGAGAAATACGACCGGGCACGCACGGCGCTCGAGTGCCGCTCCGCCGCCGGAGGGCTCGAGCGCCGTGCGCGGGGCAGGGGCGTGAGAGTGCGGATGGATCCGGCCCGGGACGGCGACGTTCCGCGGCCTGCGGTCCCCGCCGACCGCGCTCGGGTCCGCTCCCCAACCCTCATCCACTCCTCTCCGCGTCGGCGACTCCCTGGTGAAAAACCGGGCTACGCGAGGATCCCCGTGACCACCTTCCCCTCGTCCGTGGGGCCGATCAGCCGCTGGTTGAGGCCCTGGTAGGCGAAGTGGAAGCGGTATGGGTCGAGACCGAGCTGATGGAGGAGGGTCGCCTGCAGGTCCCGGATCGTGACCTTGTCCCGCGTGATGTAGTAGGCGAGCTCGTCCGTTTCCCCGTAGGCGAGACCCGGCTTGATCCCGCCCCCCGCCATCCACATGGTAAAGGCGTAGGGATGGTGGTCCCGACCGATGAAGCCTTTCACCCGCTCCGTCCGGACGTTATTCTGCTGCATCGGCGTGCGCCCGAACTCCCCGCCCCACACCACCAG
>CAYQDT010000874.1:0-2320 GCA_964416225.1 uncultured bacterium | reverse complement strand
GGCGACGGTATCTTCCACCCGGACGTAGAGCTGCTCCTCGGGCACCCACAGCTGCGGGTCCAGCGCGAACACGAGCCCGGGCGGAAGCGGCTTCCCCCAGTAGTCTCCCACGTCATGCACCGCCATGCCGACCGGATGGGAGAGGTGGCCGCGGAACTCGAGCGTCCGCCGCGCTGCCGCTTCGTAGGCCGGCCGTGACCACCGGGTGCCGTCGACGACGGGCTTCATCCGCTCCGCGGCCTCCCGGAGCACCTCTTCCGCGGTGACGCCGGGCCGGAGCAGGCGGAGCAGCGCCTGGTGGTACGTCACGATGAAGCCGTACAGCTCCCGCTGGACTTCCGAGTACCGGCCGCCGACGGGCCACATCCGGCCGATGTCGCTCGTGTAGCCGCCGAAATCGGGCGCGTAGTCCATGAGCACCAGGTCGCCCTCGATCAGCGGGCAGTGGTTCCGATAGTAGTGGGCGTTCCAGATATTGGCTCCCGAAGCGACGATCGGGCGGTACCCGCCGCCGCGAGCGCCGTTGACCTGAAAGACGTACTCCGCCGCCGCGGCGAGCTGGAACTCGCGGAGACCGGGACGGGTGCTCCGGATCGCCTCGGCGACGGCCAGGCCGGTGAGCTCGCCGGCCCGCCGCATGAGCCGCAGCTCCAGCGGGCTCTTCACCAGCCGCAGCGCGTCAAGGATCGGAGAGAGATCGCGGAGCTCCGCGGCCGGGCTTGCCGCCCGCAGCAGCTCCCGGAACCGCGCCTCCGCATCCGGCTTCGGCGTCCAGGGATCCTCCGCGGCGGCGTGGTCCCGGGCGCGCAGGGTATCCCGGCACATCTGGCGCGCCTCGGCGGGGCTGTGCGGCGTGTACAGCGTCTTCACCCCGCGGAGGTCGCCGGCCAGCGCCGTGAGCGGACGGACGTCATCAAAGCCGGTGAGGGCGCGGGCCGCCGCGGCGTGATCGGCGTTCAGGACCGGCCCCTCGCTCCGCTCGTGCCGGGGATCGTGCGGGGGGAGATACAGCACCGACTCGCCGCTGCCGCGGACCAGCAGGTACGCGTGCGGCACCTCGACGCCGCTCAGGTAATAGAGCTCGTTGGTCTGGCGGAAGAGGTCGAAGGCGCCGGACGCGGGAGCGCCGCGAAGGACCGCGACGGCCCCTTCCCCCAGCGCGGCGGCAAGGCGCGCGCGGCGGGCGGCGAGCTCCGCGGGCGGGAAGTCGGTCTGGTAATAGGGGCGCGGCGGCGCGGCGTCGTCCGTCATGGGTGCGGTCTCCATCGGGGGCGGAGGCATGGTCCGGGGCGACGGCCGGGGTGAAAAGCCCGTTCCGGCCGCTCGATCGGAAGGGTGACCCGCAGTGGAGTTTGTCTACGGGTCCGCACGCCGGGGCTCCACTCCGAGCAGGTGGCGGACAAAGAAGTCCTCCATCCGGCGCCGGCCGTACGCCCCGCCCATCCCGTGACCGGCGCCCGGAACCACCAGCAGCTCGAAATCACGATTCGCCTTGACCAGCCGGTCCACCACCTGCAGCGTGGAGGCGGGGTCGACGTTCGTATCCATCTCGCCGACGATCAGCAGCAGCTTTCCCTCCAGGCGGTCCGCCTGCGTGACGTTGGACTGCTCGTCGTAGTGGGGGCCGACGGGCCAGCCCATCCACAGCTCATTCCACCAGATCTTGTCCATCCGGTTGTCGTGACACCCGCAGGCGGAGACGCCCACCCGGTAAAACTCCGGGTGCGCCAGGAGCGCCCGCAGGGCGTTCTGTCCCCCGGCGGAGGTGCCGTAGATGCCGACGCGGGTGAGGTCCAGCGAGGGATCCCGCGCCGCGGCGGCCCGCATCCAGAGGATCCGGTCGGGGAGGCCCGCGTCGCCGAGATTCTTCCAGCAGACGTCGTGGAACCGCTTGGAGCGGTTGGAGGTGCCCATCCCATCGATCTTCACCACGATGAAGCCGAGCTCCGCCAGCTCCTGCTGCGAGTGGAGCGGCAGGAACGCCTTCGGCACGAAGGAGCTCTGCGGGCCCGCGTAGATATCCTCGATCACCGGGTACTGCTTCGCCGGGTCGAAGGTCGTGGGACGAAAGAGGACCCCGTAGATCTCCGCGACGCCGTCCCGTCCCTTCGCGGAAAACCGCTCCGGCACTTTCCACCCGGTCGCCAGCAGGGCGGACCAGTCGCCGCGCTCCACCTCCATGACCAGTGAGCCGTCGTCGCTCCGGCGGAGCTCGGTTACGGGGGGCAGGTCCACTCGGGAGTACCGGTCCAGGTAGAACCGGCCGTCCGGCGAGTGCTCCAGGGAATGCGTCCCGTCGCCCCGGGTCAGGCGCACCAGG
>CAYQDT010000873.1:0-2327 GCA_964416225.1 uncultured bacterium | reverse complement strand
CGGTGGACAGGGCGTCGGAAATCGTGGTCATTATAGAAAGTTAAGATTATTGATATAGGTTCTGTGTCGCGCCTCACCTGTGTTCCTTGAAGGGGTCCTGAGCCGATTCTGCTCCTTGGCTCCCGGTCCTCTTGCAGGCTCGCGTCGACCTCCTGCCGGTGTCTTACGGGGACCGGTGGAACGGTCCGATCACCAGGGTTGCGTTCGGTTGCGGCGTCGGCTCGGCGGGGGCTTGACTATGGAGTGGGCCTGAGTAATTCCAGCACCACGGGTCGGAGTGTGGGATCGACTTCGATCACGGCCGAGAGTTGGAGCACACTGTTGGGCGCTCCGACCTCACGTGCCACGCGCTCGGCCTGCCCTGGCCCGGAGGCCACATCCTCGATGCGCAGCACCGTGGCCCCGACGCCAGCCCCTTCGACTTGCCGGATCGCGGCGGCAAGGGCCTCCGGGAGCGTGGGCGCGACTGGATCGAAACCCATGGACACCAGCCCATCGCAACGCGAGATGAGCGCGTCGTGGCGCGTGGCTTTCACGAGGCGTACCATCACCTCTGCGGTGAGGTCGGGAATCCCCTCGACGATGAGCGTGAAGCTTTGCTCGGGCATGTCAGCCTCCCGGCCCGTGGGGGCATCTCTCGACCCGGTTCCGAATCCGCTTGGCCTGATTGTCCGGGGACCGCGGCGTCGAGGAGATCGCAATTTCGCACCCCTACCGCGCCCGTATTGAGGGCAGGGCGGGAATCCCCAGCTATGCCCCTGGGACATCTCGGCACGCCACCCCCGTGATTCGGCCTCTTTGATGGCATCCTCGATGTGCTTCTTCGGATGCCGTGGCCTCATCTGCCGACTCTCGGGCGGGCCGTCCAGGGTACACTCCGGGTGTGCGCGCATCCATTAATGCACGACTTGGCACCACGGACCCGGCCACCCACCCGGCGCCGCTGCTTCGCCGGGAATTCGAGGTGCGGGGAGCGGTGAAGCGGGCGCGCATCTACATCTGCGGCCTGGGATATCACGAGCTCCGGCTGAACGGCGGGAAAGTCGGCGACCACGAGCTGGACCCCGGCTACACGCGGTACGACCGCCATGCGCTGTACGTAACCCACGACGTGACGGGGCTGCTCCACGCCGGCCGGAACGCCGTCGGCGTGATGCTCGGGAACGGCTGGTACAACGTCCACACGGTCGCCGTATGGTACTTCGACAAGGCGCCGTGGCGGGCCGCTCCCAAGGTTCGGATGGATCTCCGCATCGAGTACGCGGACGGCCGCACGGAAACGATCGCCACGGACGAGCGCTGGAAGAGCGCGGAGGGGCCGGTCCGCTTCGACAGCATCTACGCCGGCGAGTCGTATGACGCGCGGAAAGAGCTCCCGGGCTGGGACACGGCCGGCTACGACGACTCCCGCTGGGACGCGGCCCGGCGGGTGGCCGCTCCGGGCGGCGCGCTCGTGGCCCAGACGATGCCGCCGATCCGCATCACGGAGACGCTCAAGCCGGTCCGGCTCACCGAGCCGAAACCGGGAGTCTTCCTCTTCGACGTGGGTCAGAACCTGTCCGGCCACGCGCTGCTGAAGGTGGCCGGGCCCGCCGGCGCCACGGTCACGCTGCGGTACGGGGAGCGGCTGAAGGCGGACGGGACCCTCGACCAGGCGGACCTCGCGGTGCACCAGCGGCCGTACGGAACGCCCGAGCTCCCGGCGAACGGCCCGCACCCGCGCTTCCAGACGGACACCTACACCCTCAAGGGCGGCGGCACCGAGCGGTGGGAGGACCGGTTCACCTATCACGGCTTCCAGTACGTGGAGGTCACCGGGTATCCGGGCAGGCCGACGCTCGACAGCCTCCGGGCACGGGTGACGCATACGGATGTCCAGCCCGCGGGCGAGTTCGCCTGCTCTAACCCGCTGCTGAACCGGATCCAGAGCGCCACGCGCTGGTCCTATCTGAGCAACCTGGCGAGCATCCCGACCGACTGCCCGCACCGGGAAAAGAACGGCTGGACCGGCGACGCGCACCTCGCCGCGGAGCAGGCGCTCTACAACTTCCAGCCGTCCGCGGTCTATACGAAGTGGATCCGGGACATGGCGGACGCGATGCGGCCTTCCGGGGAGCTTCCGGGGATCGTCCCGAGCAGCGGCTGGGGCTATGACTGGGGCAATGGCCCGGCATGGGACAGTGCGTTCCTGCTCATCCCGTGGTACCTCTACCAGTACGAGGGGGATACCCGCCTCCTGGAGAGTCATTACGACGAGATGCGGCGCTACGTGGACTACCTCACCCGCCGGGCGCACGGCGGCATCTCCAACCTCGGCCTGGGGGACT
>CAYQDT010000872.1:0-2328 GCA_964416225.1 uncultured bacterium | reverse complement strand
ACGGTATTACATCTACCGGTCCCTCGAGCACCTGCAGCTCGTGTTCTACGACAAGAAGCAGATCGGCGCGATCACCAGCCGCGTCACGCAGGATACCGACCGGGTCTGGGGCTTCCTGGTGGAAGGCGTGCCGTACCTCGTGTCGGCGACCCTGATGCTGCTGGGGACCGCGCTTTTCGGGCTCCTCACCAACTGGAAGCTCACCCTGGCCATCCTCTCCCCGGTGCCGCTCGTGGCCGTGAGCGGGGTCTTCTTCTGGAAGCCGATGTCCACGCTCTTCTACCGGGTCGGGCAGCGGTGGGCGCGCTTCCACACCCACCTGAACGAGTCGATGACCGGAATCCGGATGGTGAAGGCGTTCGCCCAGGAAGAGCGGGAATGGGCGAAGTTCGACCGGCGCAACTCCGACCTTGCGGAAGCGGGGATCCGCGCCGACCGGCGCTGGTATCTCTTCTCCGGCGGCATGACGTTCCTGACCGGCTGGGGAACCC
Organism: uncultured bacterium; assembly: GCA_964416225.1. Lineage (GTDB taxonomy): Bacteria > Armatimonadota > SYMT01 > SYMT01 > SYMT01 > CAYQDT01. The sequence goes on along the minus strand of CAYQDT010000872.1, from coordinate 1,837 downwards.
TCATCAACTGGGCCTACGGCGGCTATCTGGTGTTGAAGGGCCAGATGTCGTTCGGCACGCTCCTGATGGCCAACCAGCTGCTCTGGCAGGTGTACGGTCCACTGCAGTGGTTCGCGCAGGTCAACCAGTGGTTCTCGCGCGCCATGGCGGGCGCGGAGCGCATCTTTGAAGTGATCGACCAGCAGCCGGAGGCGTACGACCGTCCGGGCGCGGTGGTCCTACCGGCCATGCGCGGCGACGTGACCTTCGAGAACGTCCGCTTCGGGTACGACAAGAGCAATCCCGTGCTGAAAGACATCAACCTGGAGATCCGGGCCGGCGAGATGATTGGCCTGGTCGGTAAGTCCGGCGCGGGAAAGTCGACCACCGTGAGCCTCCTCTGCCGCTTCTACGAGGCGGACGCGGGGAGCCTGAGGGTGGACGGCGTCGATATCCGGGAGCTAAGCCTCCAGGACCTCCGCCGCCACATCGGCATCGTGCCGCAGGATCCGTTCCTGTTCAACGGGACCATCGCGGAGAACATCGCCTACGCGCGGGCGGGCGCCACTCCGGACGAGATCATGGAAGCCGCCCGAGCGGCCTGCGCGCATGACTTCATCGTGGCAAAGCCGGACGGGTACGATACGCAGGTCGGCGAGAAGGGGGCCAAGCTCTCCGGCGGCGAGAAGCAGCGGATCGCCATTGCGCGGGCGATCCTGCACGATCCGCGGATTCTCATCCTGGACGAGGCAACGAGCTCCGTGGACGTGGAGACGGAAAAGAAGATCCAGCTCGCCACCGCCGCCCTGGTGCGCGGCCGAACCACCTTCGCCATCGCCCACCGCCTCTCGACGCTCCGGAACGCGGATCGCCTGGTGGTGCTGGAGAAAGGGGAGATCGTGGAAGTGGGAACCCATGCGGAGCTGCTGGAGAAGCAGGGAGAGTTCTACAAGCTGGTGCAGACCCAGCAGCAATCGTCGCAGGCGATCGCGGTGACCGGGTGACCGGGTGGCCGGCTGCCGGCCGGCCGAGAGCGTGCTTACCAGGGCCGCGCCGCGGTTGAGATCCGCTGCGGGGAGAGGAAGGGAGGGATAGATGCCGACGGAAGTGATCGACCTCCGGTCCGTCCGGTTGTTCTACCATCCGCCGGGAACCCTGCGGATGACCGTGGGAGACGAGCGGTCGTACCCCACCGTGAAGCTGTATCAGGCGTGGCCGCTCTCGATGCCCGGCCGCTGCCTCTCCTTCCTCAACGGAAAGGGCGAGGAAATTCTCCTGGCCGATTCCGCGGACGAGCTGCCGCCGGAATGCCGGCCGGTCGTGGCGGAAGAGCTGCGGCGGCGGTACCTCACGGCCCGCGTCACGGGGGTGGAGGCCATCCGCGCCGAGTTCGGGGTGACCTATTGGAACGTCCGCACGGACAAGGGTCCGCGGGATTTCGTTCTGCAAAGCCTCACGGACGCGTGTACCTGGCTGGGTGACCGGCACCTGCTGATCACGGATGTGGACGGCAACCGGTTCGAGTTCGACGACGTCTCAGCCCTCGATCCGGAATCCCGTGCGAAGCTGGATTGGGTGCTGTGAACGGCGCGGCCCCCGCCGACGACGAGGATCCGCCGCTGCGCGCACCCCCGGAAAAACCCGCCTGAATCGCGTTCCGAAACCGAACTGCGTGGGGATAAGCCCGTAACGCTGACCGGACGAGCGCTCCGGCCGCGGCCATGTTCGACCTTTCCGGGGCACGCCCCGCTGGTGACATAGGGAGCACGGGGATGAGGACGCGACAGGGGTGGCCGGTCTATCCGCTGGCGGGAATGGCGACGGTGTTACTGGCAGCCGCGGCGCTGCAGCACGCGGC
>CAYQDT010000871.1:0-2328 GCA_964416225.1 uncultured bacterium | reverse complement strand
GGAGCTCCAGGCCGTACGCCTGCTGCAGGCGCTTCACCTCGGGCACGATCTCACGCCAACGTTCGAGGACCAGGTGCTCGCTCATATTCGGGATGGCGGACAGCTCGATGCCATCATAACCGGCTGCTGCCAGGTACCTGAATGCCGTCTCCAGATCGTAGCCGCCAAAGAGGACCGAATTCGCGCCCAGCTTCATCCCGATTGCTCCTTCCGGTGAGGGGTGATCCGCATGCTCGCGCGGCGCCGGCCGGCGCCGTGGCGAAAGCCGAGATCATAATCGCGCGCGGCGGATGAGAACTCCTGCTCGCCGCGAAACGCCGGATGGTCCCCCGGCGCCGCGGAGCTTGCGGCGAGGCGGTCCCGTTGGGGCGTTGGGGCGGGGCGGAGCGCTGAAACCGCGGGGATGGCGGGCGAAGGATGACCCGCGCTGTAAGATGACCGGCGCCGCCGAAAGTGGGAGCGGGCTACCGGCGTGGTGGCCCTACCTGCCCGGCACGGAAGCTGCCCACCGCAGGCTGGCGGACGCCCCATCACCCAGTCGCAGCGCCGCCGTCAAGGCGTAGCTTTTCCCCGCAGCACCACGTTCACGGACAGCGCGGACACCGTGTTGCTGGTGAGCGTGAGAGTCTCGCCGTAGCTGCCCGCCTGCGCCGGCGCGAATTGCAGGCGGAGGGTGCGGATGGCGCGGGGAGCCAGGGTGAAGGTCGTCGTCGCGGGCGTCATCTTGAACGGACCATCCGCAGGTCCGGCGGAGATGCTGAGGGGCTGCGACCCGGCATTCATGACCTTTATGGTCCTCGCCTTGCCGCGACCCTTCTTCACCGTTCCGAAATCCAAAGCCGTCGCGCTCACACGCAGGCTTCCGGTGTCGGTGGGCGTCAGCAAGTAGTAGTGCGTGAACTGCCGGTCCCCGGACTGCACATACCCCCTGGCCAGGATCTGCCCGGCGTCATTGACCACCAGGCCCGCGCTCAGGATGCCCGGTGCGACCCGGACCACCGTGTTCAGGTCGACCATCCCGCTGGAGTTCCAGAAAATAGCCCAGGGCGGATCCGCGCCGCCGGTGCCGGTGCTTCCCTGCAGTCCCACGATCTCTCCGTGGTTGTTCAGGCAGAACGCCTGGGTGTTGGCGCCGGGAAGGAGATTTGCCGTCGAGAGGGTTCCACCCGCAGGCACCAGGAAGGCGCGGGTCAGGCCCGTCTTCTTGACATAGCCCACGATATCGCCGGCGCGGTTGATGCCGCTCCCCGCGCCACTGGTGAAGTCTTCCGGCAGTCCCATGTCTTCCGGAACGGTCATTCCCGGGCTCCAGCGAAACGGGTCCTGGCGGACGCCCCGATAACCCGCCGCATTGTGCGCATCCACAGACCCGGTTACCGTCCCCTGGTCGTTGATGCCGTTTGCCTGACCCTCGCCCTGCTGGAAAAACGAGAGATCGTGCATCGTACCAATGCTGCTATTAGGGGTGTTCGGCAGCCAGGCCATGGCGTGGTCGTCGCCGCCCGTGGGACCGTTGACGTCCTGATCGGAATACCCGGCCACCGCGCCACTGTTGTTGATGTTGTCTCCTGCGGCATCGATTCCGCCGGGGAGGGTGCCCACACTCACCAGCTTTCCGGTGGTGCCGCGTGGATGGTCCGGCGTCCAGAGGACCACGGGCGTGTTGCCGCTGCCGTCTTGAGACTGGCCCACCACCTGCCCCAGGTCATTGATCGAGTTGCTGCCGAGCCCCGTGCCGGCCGCCGAGGACGTTCCACCCTGCAGCGTGCCGAGATCCGTCACGGCACCCAGCTTCCAGAGCACGGCGTGCTGCGCATTGCCGGAGCTGATGCCGCTGATCTCCCCGCTCAGGTTCAGGCCGCCCGCAGCGGACAACCCGTACGTGTTCAGGTCGATGGCCGTGTAGAGAGCGGGGGGCGCCACAGCCGAGCGCCCTACACCGGGCGCGAGAGCAGCGAGGGACACGCACAGGCCGGAGACGAAGAGGGCAAAGACAGTACGAGATGGCATGAGCGCTTCCAGGAGTTTCGCCCGAGGAAGGAGGCGAAGGATCACCGCGGCACCGTGTTGCGTTACCGCTTACATTGGCCGCCGAAACACCCATTCGTTGCCGGAAGCCCTACCTCCTGCACCGGAAGGGTTCTGGCGGGACAGCGGCCCGATGGGGCCGCGTCCGCGAAATTGTGGAAAACGGCGCCACCAGGCATGCGCGTGCGAGTCTTGGCGAAGAGGGGACTCTTCCGCGGAATCCCTGCCGGATCAGGCAGGCCGGCGCCGAGGCAGGGGCTTCAGCACGAGCAACGGGGCCGCGCCGCACGCTCTCCCCCT
>CAYQDT010000870.1:0-2328 GCA_964416225.1 uncultured bacterium | reverse complement strand
GGGCGCCGTCGGATGCGCGGTGGTCCCGACTGCCGCGCAGAGCGGTCCGGTGCGCGTACTGCTGGAGGCAATCCAGGGCGCCCAGCACGCGGGGCAGGTCCGCCCGGAGCTGCTCCGCCTGGGCCGCGAACGGCGCCAGCGTCCGCTCGCCCCGTTCCATCAGCCACACCGCGAAGCCGGAGCACACTTCCAGCAGTGCCAGCGCCACCTCCGGCACCGGCTCCTCTTCAGCCGGGTAATACTCCAGCAAGAACTGCATCAGGTCCTGGGGCCGGACCTCCTGGCTATCTGCGAACCCCGAATACTCCAGGAGGAATTCCCGCAAGGCGGACAGTGCGGTTGCCACCTGGCGGCCCCGTTCTCCGCGGTGGCGGCGCCGCTCCGCCAGCCCGTATTCATCCAGTGCCTGCTCCAGCTTCATGGCGTCTCTTTCATCGCCGCCGTCCCGGGGTGCCCCGCTGCGTTAACGGGAACCGGCGCTCACTCCGGGACACCGGCGGCCGCGGCGCGGCTGCCGTTCAGGATCACCAGGTTATCCCGGTGGACAATCTCTTCCCCGGTCTCCCGGCCGAGGATCTCCGCCATCCGCGCCGTGTGAACGCCCATCAACCGCTCGGCGTCTCGCCAGTCGCAGTTCACCAGGCCCCGCGCGAACTCCCGGCCGTCTTCCCCGCACAGCCGCACGGCGTCCCCTTCCACGAAGGGACCTTCCACGCCGACGATTCCCGCCGGCAGCAGGCTTTTGTGCTCGTCCACGAGTGCGCGGACGGCGCAGGGGTTCACCGTGATGCTCCCGCGGGGCTCCGGACCGTACGCCAGCCAGTGCTTCCGCCCGCGGAGCCGCCGCGACGGCGTGAAGGTGGTTCCGAGCGCCTCGCCCCGCACGACGGCGCGGATCACGTCCGTACCGCGACCGCGGGCGATGACGGTCCGCACACCGGCGGCGCCGGCAATCTCCGCCGCCCGCAGCTTGGTGATCATGCCGCCTGAGCCGTGCGTCCCGGCGCCGCCGGCAAGACCGCGGGTCGCTGCGTCCAGCTCGTCCACGCGCGCGATGACGTTCCCGTGGGCATCCAGCAGACCGTCGACGTTCGTGAGGAGGATGAGCAGCTCTGCTCCCACCAGCGCGGAAACGAGGGCGGCCAGGGTGTCGTTATCGCCGAACTGGAGCTCCTCGACGGCTACCGTGTCGTTCTCGTTGATGATCGGCACCACGTGGTGCTGGAGCAGCGCCCGAAGCGTGTTCTGCGCGTTCACGTACGACGTGCGGTCCTCCGCGAGCTGTCGCGTGAGCAGCACCTGCGCCACGGGTCGACCGAGGTCCCCGAACACGCGGGCATAGGCAGCCATCAACCGTCCCTGGCCCACCGCGGCGGCCGCCTGTTTGAGCGGAACGGAGCGGGGCCGCTGCGACCACCCGAGCTGCTCCACGCCGGCCCGGACTGCGCCGGAAGTGACCAGCACCACGCGCCGCCCTTCATCCATGAGGGCGGAGAGCTGCCCGGCCAACTGCGGCAGGAATGCTTCGTCCAGCCTGCCCTGCGGATCGGTCAGCGTGCTGGTCCCTACTTTTACAACGATCGTGCGAGGCATGGTGATGGTGGAGCGGCAACCTGAAAGCCAGCGCTTGACGGGAGGATCGCGGACCTGTGGCGCCCGCCGGCCGCTCTTACGAGCGCCGGCGAGGTTGGCGCGCTCCCGCCGGCGCGCGACGGCTCGGTCGATCAGGAACGGAGCTAATCAAGAAAGTCGAACTCCGCCGTGCCGATGCGCACCTGGTCGCCGTCCTCCGCGCCGAGATCGCGCAGGCGGTCCACGATCCCGCTCTTCTCCATCACTCGCTGAAGCCGGCGAACCGCCGCCTCGTTGTTCATGTCCGTCATGGCGACGAGGCGCTCGATGCCCTTCCCGCGGACGACGTAGCCCTCGTTTTCACGCTCAACCTCCCAGCGCTCTTCCGCCGGCGCGCGATACTGGACGATCGGCTCCGCGGGCGGCGCGGCCGGTACCGGCAGCGTCTCCAGGGTCCGCCAGGCGGCGAAAACGAGCTCCTCCACCCCCTGGCCCGTCAGCGCGGAGATTTCGTGGACGGAGTAATCCTGCGCCTCGAGGCGGGCGCGGAGATCGGGGACAATCTCCGCCGCGCCCGGCATATCCGCCTTGTTGAGCGCGACGATCTGCTTCAAGCCGGAGAGGCGGTCGCTGTAGGCGGCCAGTTCCCGGTTTACGATGACGAAGTCCTCGAACGGGTCGCGCATCGTCAGCCCGGAGACGTCCAGGACGTGTACCAGCAGGCGCGTTCGCTCGACGTGGCGCAGGAAGCGATGC
>CAYQDT010000869.1:0-2330 GCA_964416225.1 uncultured bacterium | reverse complement strand
CGGCGCAGGAACTTGCAGACGACGAGCGCATCCATCACGGCCGCGCGGTCCTCCGAGCGCGCCGCCTCCGCGGCGTGGTCGAGGATGGCGCCGGGACCCGCCTCCAGGTCTACGTCGTATGCGCCGGAGCGGTTGTGGCACGCTCCGCGCGCGCCCACGGCCAGCCCCAGCGCCAGGGTCTTCAGCGCGCGCGGCTCGTAGCCCGGGAGCTCGAGCCCCTTGACGTGCATTGCCCACGCCTCCGATCCGGAGCCGATCCGCGCCGCGGCGCGGCACGAGCCCTCCGCCAGCAGCTCTCCGAGCGGCGACTCCTTTCGGGCAATCCGGGGAATCCACTCCAGCACTGCCTCCCCATTACCGAAGCGCAGGTCGGCGCCGTCGAACCCGTCCGAGGCAAGGACCCCCCGGGCGCGGCACTCCATGGCCCAGGCCAGGGTGCCGCCCAGACTCAGGGTATCCATCCCGTACTCGTCGCAGAGCCGGGCCGCCTCCAGTACCTGATCGGGATCTTCCACGCCCAGCAGGGGGCCGAGCGCGAAGAGCGTTTCGTATTCCGCGCGGACCGATCGGGCGCCCCCCTCCGGCACGAAGCGGTGCTCACAGCCAATGGTGCAGGCCGCGCATCCGGTGCGCTCCCGGGTGCGGGAGAGCGCCATCCCCTCGCCGGTGAGCGCAGCGGCCGCGGGAGACCCGGTGCCGGTGAAATTGCGCGCGGGAAGGATCCCGAGGCGGTCAAACGTCAGCAGGTTACCGGCGGTGCCGAGTAGCCGGTACTTCGCCGTCTCCGGCCCCAGGCTGCGGCTCCGAAACCCCCGCGCGATCCGCGCCAGCTCCGGCGCGTCCCAGACCGGCGCCCGGCGATTGCCGCGGACGGCGATCGCCTTCAGTCGCTTGGCGCCCATGACCGCGCCGAGTCCGGTCCGGCCCGCGTGGCGCCCGTCGTGGCTGATCGTCGCGTAACGCACCAGCTGCTCCCCCGCGGGCCCGGTCGCCGCGACCTGGAAGCCGGGACCCAGCCGCTCCCGCACAGCGTGCTCCGCCGAACCGGCGGAGACGCCGGCGAGATCCGCAACCGGAAGCACGCGCACCGCATCCCCATCCACGACGAGTGCGGACAGCTGGTCGCAGCCCCCCTCGATGACGAAGCCGTCCCATCCGGTCCGCTTCAACTGGATCGCAAAGTGGCTGGAGAGGAGGGATTCCCCCAGCAGCCCACTCTGCGGTGAGCGGGCTGCGAACGCCGCCTTGGCCGTAGTGGTGAGACCGGAATCGACCAGCGGGCAGGACGCCAGCACCAGGGGATTCGCGGGAGACAGCGGCTCGACCCCGGCCGGGCTGTGCCGGTAGAGCCAGCGGGTGGCCAGGCCGCTGCCTCCAAGGTACGCGCGCGCCTCCGCTTCCTCGAGCGGGTGACTCTCGGACTCTCCGCCCGGAAGCCGGATACGCAGATAGCGGCGGTGGTAGCCAAACATCGGTGTCTCAGTTACGGCGATGGCCGGTCGAAAACGACGGGCCGGGTGCGGCGCGCGTCAGGCGCCCTCTTCCGTGAGCCGCAGGAACAGGTCCTCGAGCGTGGCGTTCTCTCCAAGCCGGGCGTGCCGGTGCAGCTCCTCGACGGTCCCCTCCACCAGGAGCCGGCCGCGGTGCATGATCACCACCCGGTCGCAGAGGCGCTCGGCGGTATCCAGCATATGAGTGGAGACGAGCACGGCGTCCCCGGCGTTCCGTCGCTCCACCAGCATATTCTTCAGCTCGCGCGCGCCCCGTGGATCGAGACCGATGAGGGGCTCGTCCAGGCAGTAGACCCGCGCATGGTGAATGAAGGCACAGGCGCACGCCAGTTTCTGGCGCATCCCCTTCGAGAGGGCGGCGGCTACTTCGTTCCGTTTGTCCCAGAGATCGAGGCGCTTCAGGATCTCCTCGGAACGAAACAGCTCCTTCTCCGTCCCGAATGCCGCCGCCACGAACCGGAGATACTCCGTCACGGTGAGCATCTCATACGGATTCGGGACCTCCGGCACGTAAGCCAGGGAGCGCTTCGCGGCCTCGGTCTCCGTGACCATATCCCGCCCATCCACCAGGATCCGGCCCGCGGTAGGCTGCAGGATTGAGGCGATGCAGCGAATCGTCGTGGTCTTCCCCGCGCCGTTGGGTCCCAACAGTCCGACGATCTCCCCGCCGTTGACGTGGAAGCTCAGCTCCCGGACCGCCGGAAGGTCGCCGAAGCACTTGGTGAGGCCCTGGATCTGAAGCATGGTACTGGGGCGCAGCCGTCGAAAACGGGATCGAGCGGGGGTTGATGGGTACGTGGACACCTCGCCGTGGGACGC
>CAYQDT010000868.1:0-2332 GCA_964416225.1 uncultured bacterium | reverse complement strand
GTGTAGGTGCTCGCGGTGGGAGCCGCCGGCGTGGCGCTGACGGCGGTGGTGGAGTTCCCTTCCCGGCTCCCGCTGTCTACGGCGCAAACGCGGTACCAGTAGGTCTTGCCATTGCTCACGGAGCTGTCCGTGAAGCCGCTTGCGCTCAGGGGAGCGGCGTTCAACTTGGAGTAGCTACCGGCGCTGCTCCCGCTTCGGTAGATGCAGTAGCCGGCAGAGCCGCTCACCGCTCCCCAGGAAAGAGCAACCTGCCCATTGCCGGCCTGCGCGCTCAGCCCGGCCGGCGCCGGAAGCGTGCTGGTGCCCCCTCCGGAGCTGCCTCCGGAGCTGCCTCCCGAGCTGCCCGTGGGCATTTCATAGCAGCCGATGTCCGGCCCCGCGCCCTGCGGGCGAAGCGTCCCGTCCATGTCCGTTCCGTACACCTGCTCACCGGCGTCGATGCATGGGGAGCCTGCCTGTGGGTGGTAGGTCCTATCCAGCTTCGGGTCCGCGACCTGCGAATTCTGATCGTTGCCGGTGCTGTTACGCCACGAGGCGAGGGAGCTGCCGTTCGCGACATTGTTGCCGCCAAACACGTTGCAGTTGGACTGAATGGCCTCGCTCGCGTCGATGGCCGGTCCCGCGTTCACCACCAGCACGTTGTTCTTGAGCACGTTGCCCGTGCTGCCCGGGGCGAACTGCACGCCATAGATCCCCTTCCCCGCGCCGAAGACGACCGTGTTGTGGTAGACCTGGTCGTTCGTGCAGGCGAAGGCCGCACCGGCGCCGTCATCCCAGAACGCCATCCCGCCCGAGTTGTCGGCATAGATGAGGTTGTTGACCACCACGGAGTTCTGGAGGCCCATGAAGTTCATGGCGGCGCCGCCCGCGCGGCAATTGCCCGTGAGGACGTTCCCCGCCACCAGACAATTCTGGGACCGGCTGTCATTGTTCGGGCCGGCGTTCGCGTTGGGGCTGTCCTCGACGGCATTGATCTGCAGTCCCGACCCGTTGTTGCCGATCACCCGGTTATTGATCAGCTTCAGGCGGTCGCCGGACTGGGAGCAGTAGATCCCGTGTTCGCCTTTGTTGTAGGCGGTGGTGTTGTTCTGGATCAGCATGTCTGACGTGTTGCCCGTCAGGATGCCTGTTGTGCCGTTGTAGGACGCGTCGCAATTCTGGATGGTGACGTTGTTCGACTGCACGCAGAAGATTCCGGCCCGCTTGCAGTTCTGCAGCTTCAGGCCGTCAATGGTCACCCCATTGCACTGGTAGAGGGAGATGCCGTCGATCCTGCTGCTGTTCGACCCGTCGAGGATGGCGTCTCCGTTGCCGCGCAGGGTGATGTTGTTCGCGGTGATGAGGCCGGTCCCGCCGCTGTACGTTCCCGCCTGGAAGTAGATCGTGTCTCCATCCTGGAGCACGCTAGCGGCCTTCTGGACCGTAGCGAAGGGCGCCGAGAGACCGTTATTGCTGTCGCTGCCGGAGGGGGCGACCGTGTAGGTCGCGGCCGAGGCGGGGCCGGCGACGCAAAGCGCCACGAGGGCCAGAAGGTGACGGAAACGCATGTACTACTTCCTTGAAGAACAGCCAATGTTCCGGTCGATCGCACGGTGATTCGGAACCGGAAGCTGCCGGGTCGGACCCCGGGCCCTTTCCTCTTGAGTTAGGGCTTGTTTGTTGCTTGGACGCCTGCCCGCTTGGAGCGCCGGAGGGAGTGGGACGGTTCGGTGGGCCCTTCGCTTGCTCTACGAGGCGACGAACGGTGGGAATGGTTCCACCCGACCGCTGTCTATGCCAGACAAGCTTTATATCGGGGAATTAGCAATCGAACTGTAGCCTTTCCGTACCTAAATTGACGGAGCGGTTCTGGAGATGCAGGCAGAGCGGTTAGGTCGCGGCGGAGGACACGCCGAGGTACCGGCCGGAGGGTCGCACCGGAATGGCAGGCGCGGGGGATTGGATCGCCGGTAGGTGCGGGCGCGGAGCGGCCGGGGAGCGGTCGGCGCTGCGGTTCGAAGCAGCCGTGGGAGCGGGATCGGACCGCGTGTGCGGCCGTGAGCGAGGTCCGCGGCCGGCGCGGTAGGCTGCCGAAGCACTCCGCAGAAAAAAGTTGCGGGGGAGACGGATCCGTCTCCCCCGCAACTGTCGCCGGGCCGCCTGATTCAGCTCTGGTGGCGCGTCAGCGTGGACTTGCTACCCTTCGGGGCGCGGCGATCCGGCGGCCAGCACGGCCAGGATTGCATCCACGTCATACACACAGCCGCCCCATGGGCCGCCGCTGGCCTGCTGGAGTGCGGCCCAGAGCCGCGTGTCGTCCGGCAGACCGGGATCGGCGGCGAGGTCCGGACGC
>CAYQDT010000867.1:0-2337 GCA_964416225.1 uncultured bacterium | reverse complement strand
GGTCCGTGCTCTTGCAGGTGTGCCACCGGTTGATGGTGGTGTCGAACTGCATGCCGGGATCGCCGCAGATCCAGGTGCAGTCCGCGATCTGCCGGAGCACGTCCCGCGCGTCCAGCTCTTCCGCGGCCTCGCCGGTGGTCACCTTCACCGTGTGGTACGGGCGCCCCGCCTCGGCCGCCGCCATGAACTCGTCCGTCACCCGGACGCTGTGGTTGGCGTTCTGGAAGAAGACGCTGTCATAGGCGCCGCCGGGGATGTTGAAGCCGCCGTCATAGCCCGCTTCGATGAGCGCCCACGCCTTCTTCTCCTCGTCCGCCTTACAGTTCACGAACTCCAGGACGTCCGGGTGGTCCGCATTCAGGATCACCATCTTGGCGGCCCGGCGCGTCTTGCCGCCGCTCTTGATCACCCCCGCGAAGGCGTCATAGCCCTTCATGAAGGAGACGGGGCCGCTGGCGATCCCACCGCCGGAGAGGCGCTCCTTGCTGGAGCGGATCCGGGAGAGGTTGCTGCCCGCGCCGCTGCCCCCCTTGAAGAGGCGCGCCTCCGTGGCGGCCAGCCGCATGATGCTCTCCATGTCATCGTCCACGGAGTTGATGAAGCAGGCGCTGCACTGCGGCTTGGGGTTATCCGGCAGCCCGACGTTGAACCACACGGGACTGTTGAACGCCATCTTCTGATGCAGAAGCAGGTGGATCAGCTCCTGGTGGAAGGTCTCCGCGTCCTGTTCCGTCGCGAAGTAGCCGCCTTCGCGGCCCCAGCGAGCCATCGTATCCGCCACGCGGGAGATGAGCTGCTTCGCGCTCCGCTCCCGGTGCTCGTCGTCCAGGTGGCCGCGGAAGTACTTGCTGACCACCACCTTGGTAGCCTGCTGGCTCCAGAACGCGGGGATCTCCACGTCCCGCTGCTCGAACACTTTTTCCCCGCCCTCGCCGGAGATGGTGGCGGTGCGGAGCTCCCACTCCACCTCGTCGTACGGGTGGACGCCGGGCCGCGTGTGGAGGCGGCGAAAGGTCAGCCCGCTCTGGCTCGCGGCTCCCCGGCGAGGGCGGCGGCGAGGGGCGCTTTCGCCGCTCGGGGTGTTCTGGAGGTGGTCCTCGAAGATGGCCATAGTCTCAGCTCTTTACTTCTTCGCTGTTGCGATTCTTGCCAGGTTGAACGGGTTCTAACGCAACTAGTAGGGATCTTAAATTTCCGGGCGGTCCGCGCGCCGAAAGCGGTGGAGGCGCTGAAACACCTCATACCAACCACGTCGGTGCATCCAACCGCCGTGCCGTGTCAGTAAGTGTCAGCCGGAGTCCGGCTGGTCCTTTTTGCGGCCTCCCGCCGGCCGCCGCTTTGCGGCGGGACGGAGCGCCTGAACCAGGCTCTGGAACTCCTCCAGATCCTGGAAATCTCGATAGACGGAGGCGAACCGCACGAACGCCACCGGGTCCAACTGCCGCAGCTCCTCGACCAGCATGTCGCCGATGACCCGCGCTTCCACCTCATGCTGGCCGCGATCGTACAGCTCCCGCTCCAGGCTGTCGACCACCGCCTCCAGCGTGTCCTGGCTGACCGGACGCTTCCGGCACGCCATTTCGAGCCCGCGCAGCACCTTGTTCCGGTCGAACGGCTCCCGCCGGCCGTCTTTCTTCACGACCATCACCCGGCGCTCTTCAATGGTCTCGTAGGTGGTGAAGCGCCGCCCACACCCCAGGCACTCCCGGCGCCGCTTGATCGCCTCCCCCTCCCGCGCCGTCCGGCTGTCCAGCACCCGGTCTTCCTCATGCTGGCAGTAGGGACACTTCATGGGCGCGTGAGGGATGCGTCACGGATGCTTCGAGAATGCTGCAGGCATGCCTACGGAGGAACCGTACGGACGGCCGGATGCCGGCCCGTGGACCGCCGAGGGACCCGCTCTACTACTTGATTGGTCGGCAGCCAGGCCCCATATCTAGTAGCTTTTTTTTTCGTGGCCCCTAGATGTGGTGCGCCCATTATATACCACGCCCGTCCTCTGTTCAATCGGGAGGCCGGCCGGTTTTAAGCGGCGGACAGCATTCCGATAAGAGATCGGCGCTATATTGTTGGGCCCACCACCCGGAGTCGCCCGTACGGGCAAGAAGGGTATACACCCCGCCGCCCGTCCCACCCTCCCGCCACCTCCGCCGATCGTGCGGGAGCGCCGCAAAAAGATTTCGGAGCCGGACCGGCCGTGACGGCGCGCGGTGGCTGAGGGGCGGATCCCGGCCGGAATCACACGATTCCGGTGGTTCTGGTGAGACGCCTGGAGAGCAAGAAACCGGGCGGCGGCCGCCATCCCGGATTTTCACCACGGAATCCCGAAGGTGTCGT
>CAYQDT010000866.1:0-2338 GCA_964416225.1 uncultured bacterium | reverse complement strand
GCGGCTGCGCCTACCAGCCGCAGGAGCACATCATCCCGTATGTGCAGCAGCCGGAGCAGATCGTCCCCGGTAAGCCGCTCTACTTCAACACGGCCTTCCCGCGCGGCGCCTACGGCATCGGGATCATGGCGGAGAGCCAGATGGGCCGGCCGGTGAAGCTGGAAGGCAACCCGGGGCATCCCGCCAGTCTCGGCGCCACGGAAGTACAGACCCAGGCTTCCGTACTGACCCTCTACGATCCCGACCGCGCGCAGAACGTGCGCCACCTCGGGGACAATACCTCCTGGGAAGCGTTTCTCGGGATGGTGCAGGAGGAGCTGCCGAAGCACCGCGCGAATGGCGGCGCCGGACTGCGGCTGCTGCTGGAGCCGACCACTTCTCCGACGCTGATCAGCCAGCTCGGCGCGTTCCTGCGTGCCTATCCCGCGGCCCGGCTCTGCTTCTGGGACCCGCTGAGCGGCGGCGGGGACGAAGGTCTCCGGCTGGCGTTCGGGACGGACGTCCATCCCGTTTACCACTTCGACCGCGCCGAGCGAATTCTCTCGCTGGACAGCAACTTCCTGATGGATGAGCCGGGCAGCGTGCGCTACGCCCGCGATTTCATCGCGGCGCGGCGCGGCCAGGGCGATGAGCCGCCGGCCCGGATGAACCGCCTCTACGCCGTGGAATCGTCGCCGACGATCACCGGCGCGAACGCCGATCACCGGCTGCCGGTGCCGCCGAGCGGCGTGGAAGCGGTGGCGCGAGCCGTCGCGACCGCTCTCGGCGTGAGCGTCCCGGCCGGCTCCCTCCCCGCCAATGTCGACCAGGCCTGGGTCACGGCGGTAGCGAACGACCTGAAGGGTGCCGCGGGCCGCGCTCTGGTCATCGCCGGCCCGCAGCAGCCCGCCGCCGTCCACGCGCTGGCGCATGCGATGAATGCGGCCCTCGGTGCTCCCGGAGCCACCGTCACCTACACTGCGCCCATCGTCGGCCGGTTCCCGGGCCGTGAGCAGAGCCTGAAGGAGCTCACCGACGAGCTCAACGGCGAGCGCGTGCAGTTCCTCGTGATCATGGGCGCCAACCCCGCCTACACGGCCCCGGCGGACATCCCCTTCGGGACCGCGCTGCGCACCGCGACCGATCCCGGCCGCCAGCACCGGCAGCCGCTCACCGCGGTCCGGCTCGGTCTCTACGATGATGAGACGAGCGCCTACTGCCAGTGGCACGTTCCGGAGTCGCACTACCTGGAAGCCTGGAGCGACATCCGCGCCTATGACGGCACGGCTTCCATCATCCAGCCGCTAATCAAGCCGCTCTACACCTCCCGCTCCGCCCATGAGTTCCTCGCGGTCCTCATGGATCAGAGCGAGCCGCAGGGGTATGACCTCGTCCGGGGCTACTGGGCCGCCCGGATGCCGGCGGCCACTTTCGAGCATGACTGGCATCACCTGCTGTTGACGGGCGTGGTGCCCAACAGCGCGGCTCCGGCCGCCACGGCCGCCGTCCGGGGCGATCTCGCGGGCGCCCTCGCGGCGCCGCAGGCCACCACCGGGATGGAGCTGATCTTCCGCCCCGACCCGCACATCGGCGACGGCCGATGGGCGAATAACGGCTGGCTCCAGGAGCTACCCAAGCCGCTCACGTCGCTGACATGGGACAATGCGGCGCTGATCAGCCCGAAAACGGCGGAGCAGGCCCACCTCGCCAACGGCGATTACGTCACCCTCAAGTATCGCGGCGCCGAGCTCCGGGTCCCCGTCTGGATCATGGCGGGCCACCCGGACAACTGCGCGACGCTCTACCTGGGTTACGGGCGCACGCGGGCGGGACGGATCGGCACCGGACCCGGCTTCAACGCCTACCAGCTTCGCACCTCGGATGCTCCCGGGCACGGTCCGGGGCTCGAGATGACGCGGGCGAGCGGCTCCTACCTGCTTGTCTCCACGCAGCTCCACTTCAACCTGGAGGGCCGGGACCTGGTGCGCGTCGCGCGGATCGACGATTACCCCAAGAACCCCGAAAACCCGCACTACGTGGTTGGCGGTCCCGAGAGCGCCGAGCAGGGCGCGGGCAAGGGCGAGGAAGCGCGCGCGCCGTCGCCCTCCATCTACACCCAGGAGTGGCCTTCCGACCGGAAGGACCCGGGCGTCGGCGGCGAGGAGAACAAGGGGCCCGGCGAGTACGCGCAGGCCGGCGGCTACAACGACATGCCGATTCCCGCCTGGGGAATGGTGATCGACCTAAACGCGTGCATCGGCTGCAATACCTGCACAATCGCCTGCCAGGCGGAGAACAACATCGCCACGGTGGGCAAGGACCAGATCGACCGTCACCGCCAGATGCACTGGATCCGGGT
>CAYQDT010000865.1:0-2343 GCA_964416225.1 uncultured bacterium | reverse complement strand
TCGTCCCGCTCGGCGGTGTCGATGCCCAGGACGGAGAGGCCGCGCTCGCGGTACTTCTGCCAGATCTCCTTCTCCATCCGGGGTGCTTCCGCGTTGCACGGCGGGCACCAGCTCGCAAAAAAGGTGAGCAGGACTACCTTACCCTTCTGATCCGCCAGCTTCACGGTGTCGCCGGAAAGCGCTTTCAGCTCGAGCGCGGGCGCCGCGCCGCCGACCTTCGCGGTGACGGCGCCCTGCTTCTGCGCGAGCTCCTTCACCTCCGCGACGGAGAGGTCCTTCTCCCCCTGCACGTACCGCACCGGGGGATCCACGCGCCGGTCCACCACCCGGGTTCCCTGCGGGAAGGGGATCTCCAGCTCGGAGTCCGGAAGGGGGGTGTTCACCTGGGCGCTGTCCACGGTGTAGGCGGTGAGCATGAGCTGGTTGATCGGCGCTCTGGCGTAGTCGATGCGCTCGATGGTCTTGGGCGTGATCCGGCCGTCCTTCGCGTCGTAGGTCACGCGCACCATGCTGCCCCGGCTCAGCTTGCCCTGTGGGGTGACGAGCGTCTCCTCCGCACTCAGCCGCTCGAGGGCGTAGCGCGGGGCGGTTCGGATCGCTGCCGTGACCGGCGTTCCGTCCTGCGTGCCCGTCAGCACGATCTGGCCGCCCACCCGCCGGGCCGACTTCCACTTCACGCCCTGCAGCAGCTCCAGCGCGGGCGTCATCAGCAGGCGATGGTCGTCGCTGTCCAGCTCGATCCCGACCACCCCGTTCAGGGCCTTCTTGTCGCCGTGCCCGGTCTCCTGGAGCATCCGGCCGTTCCGGTGGGAGCTGCCGGCCACGAGGTGGGCCGTCGGCGCTCCCTGGTCGTCCATCACGGTGATGTCCCGCTTCCAGGCCGTGCCCGAGACGAGCAGGCTCTCCTTGCGCTGACTTTCCGCGGGCAGCTTCTTTGCCGCGTCCCAGGCCGCCGGTCCCGTCACGCCAGCGGGGAGCGGACCCTGGCGCCGGACCGCAGTGACGGAGAGCCGCGCCGTGCGGACCGTTTCCTCATCCTTTCGAAGCTGCGCGGCCACCTGGGCCGGGTCCAGGCCCGGCCGGGCCGCGGCGGCGCGGGGAGCCGGCTTCCGGGCGGCCGGGGCGGCCCCGGACGGCGCGGCGCCGGCCAGCAGGGCGGCGGCACCGGCGAAAGCGAGCAGCGGGCGAATCATCAGCGGATCCTCTGCGGACGCACCGGCGGGGCCAGGCGAACCCCTGGTGCGGACGTCGGGGCGCGCCGCGCGCGCCGGTAAGGGATTACTTCAGCGATTCCAGGGCGGCGCCGATGGCATCGGCATCGAAGCCGGCGCGGACGTAGGCGATCTTCCCGCTCCGGTCCACCACGGCGACCTTGGGCACGCCGCTCTCCACGCCGTAATGGCGCAGCGTCTCGGCATTCGGATCCAGCAGCACGGGGAACGACCATTTGAACCGGCTCCGGTAGGACTCGGCGCGCGAGCCGCCTCCCTCGTCCGCGACGGATACCCCGACGAACTGCACCCCCTCCTTGCCGAACCGCCTGGCCAGCTCCTGAATACCCTCACACGCGTCATCCGAAGCATGCGAGCGGGTGGAAAACCAGAAAAGCACCAGCACACGGTCCCGGTACGCGGCCAGCTCCACCGGCTTGCCCTGGGTGTCCGGCAGCGTGAACGGGGGCGCCGCCTCGCCCAGGCGGGCGTGCCCCTTCGAAAGCGCCTGGACGGCCGCCGCCACCTCCGCGTCGTTCAGGCCCTCTTCGGCCAGCTCGTACGTCACCGGCACGTCGCCGCGGTTGTCCGTCACCATGGTTCCCTTCGGGAACACCAGCCGCAGCGCGTCCGGCGGCACTTCGCCGAGCGGCTCCCGCCGGATGACCCGGGTGGTCCGCACCGCCACGTTGCCGGACGGCGGCGGGTTGAGCACGGTTTCCTCGATCTGCGCGGGGAGGCCGGGCGTCTCCGCCGGCGTGGCCTCGCAGGTGTAGCGCTGGTCCAGACTCTGCCCGTCCGGGCCCTCCAGGTGGCGCACCAGCGTCCAGCTCCGCACCTCCGGCACGGGGCCCCGGCGGAGCAGCAGCGTGTGCTTCTCCGTACCGCGCTTGCCTTCGAGGCGGAGGAGGCCGCCCTCCGGCTTCGCGGAAGACCAGTCGATCCCCGCCAGCGCCTGTCCGACGTGGCGCGTGAGGAGGAGGTCCGCGGGGGTTCCGGTGGAGGCGCGCAGCACGAGGCCCTGGCGCCGGACGGCCTCCCCGCGCGTGGCCTCCACCAGCACCCGGAGAATCCCGGCGGACTGGACCGTCCGCGTGCGGGTGCCGCCGCGCCGGCCGGCCGTGGTGACGGC
>CAYQDT010000864.1:0-2346 GCA_964416225.1 uncultured bacterium | reverse complement strand
GGCGGGTCGGAGTCCAAGGTCGTCGCTCCGGCGGACTGCATCATGCTGATCGAGGGCCACAGTGACTGGGGCAACCAGGGCCAGTGCATCGCCGCCGGTCAGTCTGGGCTCGTGAGCAACAACTACTGGTGCCGGGAGTACTCCACCTTCGGCAACAACGGCAGCCTGATCACGGGCACCTGGGACGGCGCCGTTCACGTGTGGGGTCTGGCGCGCCACAACCGCGGCGCCAACGTGGGCTATTGCGACGGCCACGTGAAGTTCACGAATGGCCTCGATGTCAACATCAACAAGGCGGAGTCCATCCAGAAGCTTGAAGGGCGGCTCCCCTACCGCATCAACATGGATCCCAGCCAGACGGGCGGGTCCTGGGGCGGCTAGTCCTTCGCACCGATCAGTGCGAACGTAACGGCCCATCCTTTCAGGGGCGGGTCGTCGCGAACGGTAAAATAGGAGGCGCCGGAATTCCGGCGCCTCCTATTTTCGTAAAACGGTGTGACCCTCGACCGTATGCTCCATGACCGAACCCTCGATTCCCGATCCACATCTCCCTTCCGAACTGACGGCCCGCGGTAAGCCGCCGCGCCCGCGCCGGCTGCCACTGCTCGTCGGCTTTGGGATCCTGATAATCACCACGGCGCTGGTATTCCGCTTCAGCGGCTGGGGCCACGAGTTCCAGCTTCGGCGTGCTAGCCTGGAGACGCTCCGTACCTGGGCGGCGGCGAAGCCGCGGGATCCGCTCCTCTACTACCACCTGGCCACGAAGGCCTACGCGGCGAATTCGCTGGCGGAAGCGGGAGCGTGCTACCAGACGGCCGTCAATCAGGCCCCCCGGATGGCCAAGGCCTACCTGGGCCTTGCCCTGGTGCAGCGCTCCATAGAGGCCTGGCCGCAGGCGTATGAAAGCGCCAAGAAAGCTCAGGAGATCGATCCCCGGGACGTGGACACGCAGCTGGTGGTCGGTGATCTGGTGATGCATGCCTCCCGCGCGCGCGCCATTCCCGAGTTCCAGCGGGCCACGCAGCTCGCGCCGGGGCGCGCGGACGGATGGTACTGGCTGGGCGTGTGCAATGAGGAGATCAATCAGCGCGCGGAAGCACTCACGGCACTCCGCAAGGCGGTGGCGCTGGAGCCCGGGAATGCGGTGTATCAGCGCGATCTCGGGAAGGTCCTGATGGAGACCAACTTTTTTGCGGAGGCGCGCTCTGCTCTTGAGCGCGCCCACAAGGCGGATGGCCGGGACCCACAGACGAACTTCCTGTTGGGTGAGGTGCGACTGAAGACGGCCCAATCCGACCAGGATCTGCGGGATGCCGATCGGCTCTTCGCGGAGGCGCAGGCGGCGCTCGCTTCGGTCACGGGCGCGGACCCCGCCAGCCTGGCGCAGGTGCTCGGAGAGCGAGCACAGGCTGCGAAGCGGCTGCGAAAGCCCCAGGAGGCCTTGAACTATCTGGAAATGGCGCGTAAGCTGGCGCCGCGCGGCCTCAAATATCTCTACGATGAGGCGGAAGTCCTGCGACTGGCGGGGCAGGAACAGCGCGCCCGTGCCATGATGACCGAGTATTCGCGCCTCTCCCTGGGCGTAAACTCGGCCAGTCAGCTCATCGAGCGAATCAAACAGGATCCGAAGCAGCCGTCGCTGCGTCTGAAGCTTGCCCGCGTGTTCGCCCGGAATCGCGACTATCCGCGGGCCGTCAACCAGTACGAGTACTGCCTCTACCTGGATCCGAAGCAAGAGGATGCGCGCCGGGAGCTCAACGCGCTCAAGAAGCGGCTGGGTGCACCCTCTAACGCGGGTCAATCAGGCACACCGGCTGCGGCCCGGTAAACGGTTCACCTTCCGGATGAGCGGCCGCGCCGCGACCCGGAAAATCCGGTGCCGCCCGCAGTCGATCCAGGATCGTGCGAAGGGCCCGGCCAGCCCTCTCCGAGCGGCGCCCGGCCCGTGTGAGAATAGAGGGCTCGGTCCGGGCAAAGCGTGCCCTCTCCGCAGCCGGAGGAGCGCGCTCCGCGGTGGCGCCGGCTCCGTCCTCGTTCCAGACACCAGGCTGACTTCGGCGCAACCCCGTGCATCTCTCCCGGAGATCCCGCCGTCCGGCGCGGTCCCCGCGACCGCGGCTCCGGAATGAGCGGCAAGGCACGCACCTGCCCGAACGGCCGGATCCCGCTGCTCCCACGCCTCGCATGGCGCGCCGCGGTTTGTCAGCGATCCACCGCGTGTCTGGTCGATCTCACGAGGGAGCTCGCTTTAGGATCGCGACGGCGCTCACGAGCCTCACCGCCGCGACCGGGTATGGTGCTCCCCATCGTCAAGACAGTTTTTTGCCTGTGCTAAGCTAAGGCTCT
>CAYQDT010000863.1:0-2347 GCA_964416225.1 uncultured bacterium | reverse complement strand
TAGGTAAAGAGCAGGAGGTCTACCGCGGATTCCACCCGCCGCGCGAGCTCCTGGATCTCCGCCGTCCCCAGGTCGGTCCCCTTGCCGTCGGCGACCTGCTTAACGGGACGGTAGATCTCCCGCATGAACGGGTGCCGCCAGTTGAGGCGCATGATGACCTTGCCGTCCAGGTGGTCGATCTCGAACAGCTCCTTCCCCGGCCAATCCCCGTCCACGACGGTGATGGTCTGGTTGCGGATCTGCTCCTTCAGCTCGGCCAGTTCGTCCGGGGTCTCGGCGCCGAGGTCCCGTGCGGCTTCCTCCCGGATGCGGTCCGCCTCCTCGGCGGGCACGTCGCAGCCGGCGATCCCGCGCGGCGCGGCCTCCTCCATCTTCTCGTAGGCCTGTATGGCCGGCGTGTGCGCCGGCGTCTTCTGCCGATCCGCCGTCTCGGTCTCCGCCCACAGTTCCCGCACCCGCTTTCGGGCGACGGTTACCGCGCCCTTCAGGAACTTGCGGATGTCCTCGCGCAGCTTGTCCACTGGCTCGGCGCCCTTCTTGACGTTCCGGACCTGGAAGTATTCGTCAAGCGCCGCCGGGAAGGAGACCTCGATGCCGATGTAGCGGTCGATCCGCTCCACCCCGCCCGGCAGCAGCCGGGGCACCACCTCGTAGAAGATCTCGCGCTGGTTGCGCAGGATGCTCACGCGGCCCTCGTTGTCCGCGATGTGCAGGGGCTTAAAGGGCTCGCCCTTGCCGCCGCTGCCGCCCTCGCCGGACTGGAGCCGCACCTTCTTGGGAAGCAAGGTGACGGTCACCTCCGCCTCGTGCTCGCCCACCGCGATCTTCTTGGTGTCGATTACGTCGGCCTGCCACTCCTTCGGCCCCAGCAGCTCAATCGCCACGGAGTTCGGGATCAGGAACAGCGGGTCGTGCGGGGTGATGGGCTTGCCGTTCAGCTTCACGGTGAGACCGCTCGCTAGGAACCGGCGGTAGGTCCGGCCGAGGTATTTCGTCAGGTCCCGGATCCGCTCGTCCACGGCCGTGCCGTAGCTGCCCTGGTGCTCCAGCCGGTCCACCTTCGACCACACCACCAGCGTGCCGGAGGAGAACTCGTCGCCTTCTTCGTCCCGCATCAGGTGCGCGTATTTAGCGGGGAAGGCGTCTACCGCCTCCGAGGTGATGAACTCCTGCTGCCCGCCGTTGATCTCGTCCAGGTCGAAGTAAGCGCGGTAGATCTCGCCGCTCCCCGCCGGCTTCGTGTAGATGTCGAGCCGCCGCGCCTGGCTGAGCGCAGCGAGCTTGGCGCCCACGCCGAACCGGCCCAGGCCCTTGCGCTGCCCGTAGCGCGTGGAGAAGCCCATTGTCAACGCGCTGGGCAGGATCTCCAGCGGGATTCCGCTGCCGTCGTCTGCGAAGGCGATCTCGTCCACGCTCTCTTTGTTGCGGCGCCCGTTGGACGTGCCGACCTTGAAGGTCTCTACGTGGATTCGCCGCGCGCCCGCCTCGACAGAGTTGTCCACCGGCTCTCCCGCGGCGGTGTTCAGGTCGTGGCCGGAATCGCGCCAGCTTTCCAGCGCGCGGTCCACGCGGATCAGCGGCGCGTGATTTATGGCCGGCGCCGTGTCGTTCATCACCAGTGTCATCTCGATGCTCCTCGTTCTTGCCGGAGGGCATTCCTGTTCGCCCTCGGCCGTGAGATACGGCCACTAGTGCCGCACAACCATTAGGGGGCCTTATCGAGCGCAGCATTTCAGTGTCGGCGGACTCCAGCGTCGCGCGTCGGCCACGCCGCCCAAAGCGCATCTTCCGCGACGAGATCTCGATGGCACGCGCAGCCTCAAGAGAGCAGCGTTCGCAGATTTGCGCTTAGAATCTGTTTCCATGCGTCCACGAAGTGCTGGTGGTCCTCGTCGAATACGCGCAGCTCGGCGACGGCCATGCAGAAGACCAGTGAGTTGGCGGCGTTCAGCACCTCGCGGTCGTTCCGGTTCGCCAGCGCGAACCTCTCGTAGAAGGGGTGGTCCGCGTTCCACTCGATGCGCGTGGTGCGGCCCACCTGCTCCGCGGCGTAGATCGGCCCTTCCCGCCCGAAGTTGCCGGTCCCGAACTTTACGGTCCCGAGCGGAGTGTCCGTCCGGTCCGGGGGGGCCGCCGGGCCGGGCCTGACCGGTGGCTTGATAAGAAGGCCGGCCTTGCTCTCAATGAGCCGTTCGGTCGCCGTGTAGTCGAGCGCCGTCCCTTCGGTCTTCACCCTCTGCTTCTTCAGCCTGCTCCTGATGGACTTGATGTCGCCGCCAATGAGCTCGTCGAGCTGGTCGCGGATGCTCTGCGTGGGCTTCACGTCGCGCTTGGTAAACTCGATGCC
>CAYQDT010000862.1:0-2353 GCA_964416225.1 uncultured bacterium | reverse complement strand
CGCATCGAGGATGACGTGGTGGTCACGGAGAACGGCCGGGAGATCCTGACCCACGCGCCGAAGGAGCTGATCGAAGTGCCGGTGGTCGGGTGATGGCCGCCCGACCACCGGCTCCGGGCGGGGCTCCCGCGGCGGGGCGGACGGCCGCGAAGCCATGACCTGCGGTGAGCCCGCGCCGGGAAAGAAGGGCCGGCTCCTCGCCGCCGGCGCCGGCTGCGTGGCCGCCGCGCTCGGGATTGGTTTCGCCTTCGGGATGCGGCCGGCGTGGCTCACCCAGAACGACGTCACCACCGGACGGAGCGCGGCGTATCCCGAGATCACCCCGCATGAGTACGCGGAGCCGCCCGAGCAGGTGTTCGCGGTGCTGCGCGCGTGCGCGGGCCGGGTGCCGCGCTGGCGCGTGGTCCGGACGGACCCCGGCACCCGCGCGATCGCCGTGGAGGTCCGGACCGCCCTCTTCCGGTTCACGGACGACCTCACCGCGCGGGTCGAGGCCGCCGGGAGCGGCTCGCGGGTGGTGATCCGCTCCCATTCCCGGGTCGGGCGCGGCGACCTTGGCGAGAACGCGCGCCACATCGCCGCGCTGCAGGTTCGACTGGATCGGCAGCTCACCCGGCGGCCCGCTGCCCCGGGCGGGGCATAAGCGGGCGACGCGGCCTCAGCGAGCGGCTTCCACGGCGAGGCGCCGGACGGCTTCCTCAAGAGGAAGCGTCTCCTGCCCACCGCCTTCCATGTCCTTCACCCCGACGACGCCCCCCGCCACCTCATCCTCGCCCAGGATGAGCGCGGTGCGGGCGCCGGCCCGGTTCGCGGCCCGCATCTGCGCCTTCATGCTGCGGCCGGTGTAATCGATGAGCGCCGGGACGCCGGCCTGCCGGAGCCGGTTCAGCAGCACGAGGCCCGGCAGCCGGGCCGCATCCCCCAGCGTGACCACGAACGCCGGCCGCACGCTCTCGATCGGAAGCTCCACCCCCAGGTTTTCGAGCGCGAGGAGCACCCGCTCGATCCCACAGCCGAACCCAATGCCCGGCGTCGGCTCCCCGCCCAGCTCCTCGACGAGTCCGTCGTAGCGGCCGCCGCCCAGGACGGTCGACTGAGCGCCCAGGTCCGGGTGCGTGATCTCGAAGCTGGTCTTCACGTAGTAGTCCAGACCGCGGACCAGCCGCT
The DNA here is from genome assembly GCA_964416225.1 of uncultured bacterium. GTDB lineage: Bacteria > Armatimonadota > SYMT01 > SYMT01 > SYMT01 > CAYQDT01. The sequence continues at coordinate 1,186 of CAYQDT010000862.1, read as the reverse complement.
TGTTCCGCACGTACTCCACGCCCAGCGCCGTCAGGACCTCCTGCAGGCGGGCGAAGTGGCTGCCGCAGCTTTCGCAAAGGTAGTCGAGGATGTCCGGTACCACGTCCTCAAGGATGCTCCAGTCCTCGTTCTTGCAGTCCAGGATGCGGAGCGGATTCGCGTCATACCGGCGCTGGCAGTTGCCGCACATGGAGCCGATCCGGTCCGCAAGCGCGGCACGCAGCGCCTCCCGGTAGCGCGGGCGGCACTCCGGGCAGCCGACGCTGTTCAGCTCCGTCCGCTCGCCCCGAAGGCCGACCCGGTGCAGGTACGTCAGCCCGAGCAGAATCACCTCGGCATCGAGGGCCGGGTCCTCGCTGCCGAGCGCCTCGACACCCGTCTGATGGTGCTGGCGCAGGCGTCCGGACTGCGGCCGCTCATGCCGGAAGTTGGGCGCCACGTAGAAGAGCTTGGTGAGCGGAGCTTCCGCGACGAGGTGGTGTTGAATGTAGGCCCGCAGCGTGGGCGCGGTTCCTTCCGGCCGCAGCGTGAAGCTCTCGCGCTCCTCGTCATCCGCACCGCCCGCCGAGACGGTGTACATCTCCTTCGAAACGATGTCCGTGTGCTCTCCCACGGCCCGGACGAAGAGGTCCGTCTGCTCGAACATCGGCGTGCGGATCTCGCCGTAGCCGAACTCGCCGCACGTCCGGCGGAAGACTCCTTCCACGAAGCGCCAGCGCGGCGTGTCCGCCGGAAGCAGGTCCTGGGTACCTCGGGGCGCTCGGTATTTCATCAGGGTGGCTCCTGGTCCGGAAGCCCGGAAACCCGGCATCCGGAGGCATACAAAAAGCCGCGCGCTCCGCAAAGGGAGCCGCGGCTCGAAATCGGGTCCCCACCGCTTCAGCAGGCAGGGGCGAGCCGCGGCGCGCCTGCGTGGCGGCCGGACGGCCGATGCCCGGGCTGGAGGCGGGGAGTCATCGGGCTGGTTATAGCACGCACCGCGCGGACCCGTCAAACCGCGCGTCCCGCCGGCCGGCGGGCGGTTTGACGGGCGCGGCCGGTTCTGGGATAATCGGGGGCACGGCGCCGCTCCCGCTCTCCACTCCCCGCGCTCGCCGGATGAGGCCGCACCTTTGACCGAGCTCCGGCTGAATGACGTCACCAAGCGCTTCGCCTCCCGGCGCGTGCTGGAGGGGGTCTGCGCGGA
>CAYQDT010000861.1:0-2353 GCA_964416225.1 uncultured bacterium | reverse complement strand
CCGCCCTGCACGCTCGGCGGAATACCGCCGGGCTCGGCGAGCGTGATGACCAGCGAATCGCCGGCGCCGTTGTTGTTGAGGCCCACCGCGTCAGCGCGGAAAGGCACCGTCGGGGCGCCGGTCCGGGCGATCGTGCCGAAGATCACCGCGTGGTGTCCGGGCTGGCCCGGCACGTTGGTGACCACGATGCTGTCGATCGTGAGGGAGCGGGCGCGGAAGACCCGGCCGCGGGTTCCCGGAACGGTGAAGTCCAGGGCGCCAACGAAGGATGCCGCGCCGGCGCGGCTGATGCGCTGGCGGATATCCATGCTGAAGAAGCCCGGGATCGGAGGCGTGGTGCCCGGCGCGGAGTCCACGAAACCGCGGCCTTCCACGTACGCACCCGGCGTGGAGATCACCACCACGTTCGCGGCCGGAGCCGGGAACGTAACGGCGCCCGCCGCTCCGGTCACGCTGACGTTACCGGGGAAGAGCGGGGTGAAGCAGACCTGGGCCTGCCCCGTGCCGTTCGTCGTGGAGGTGACGGTGGCGTTCGTCACGGTGCCGATATTCGTCGCCGCGCCGTTGGCCGTCACGTTGTAGAACGGAACGCCGCTCAGCGTGAAGGTCACGGGAACGCCCGCCATCGGGGAGCCGCACTGATCCAGCACGGTCGCCGTGTAGCAGACCGGCACGTCCGGCGAGAGGAGACCGGAGCTCACGTCCGGAGTGCTGGTGAAGGTGATCGTGGTCGCGGTCGGGGTGGCCACGCTCACGGTCACGGGGACCACCGTCGTGCACTTACCGTCCGTGGAGATGTACTTGATCACGTAGTTCGAGCCGGCTTCCGCCACGGTGGGCGTGAAGGTGAGCCGGGACGTGAAGGTCGCGCCGCCGGTGCTGCTGCCCAGGAAGTCCGAGCCGGAGCTGCCGGTGGTCACGCCGGGTCCGGCGGTGTCCGTGCCGAACGCGTTCGGGCTCTGGAACGCCCCGTTCGGGAGGACGTTGGTGGCCGGTCCGCCGTTGACGCTGGTGAGGACGCCGACGCTGGCGGTATCCGCCGCGTCCGCGTCAGAGCTGGCCATATCCAGGATGAACGGCTGGCCCACGCAGGCCGTGAAGTGGAAACCGCCCGCGGGAGGGGTCAGCGTGGTTCCGGCCTGGGACAGGGTGATGCTCGGCGCCCGGTCGACCACCAGGGTGATCGGAGTGGTCGTCGTGCTCGTTCCGTCCGTCGCCGTGACGCTGAAGCTGAACGTTCCGGACGTACCGGCCGGGGGCGCCACCGTGATGGTGTCCGTGACGGGGCTCGGACGCGCCCCCGCCGGGAGCGTCGGATTGAAGCTGACGAACGTGGGGACAGTTCCGGTCGTGCCCAGGGCCACGGTGCCACCGGTGTTGGTGGCCGTGAGCGTAATGGGAGTGGACTGACCCGCACACACAACATAACCGCCGGCCGGCTGCGCTGGGCTCAACCCAACGGTCGGGGCGGCCGCCCGCGCCTTGGCAGGTAGCAGCCCCGCGAGCACGATTGCCGCAGGGACCGCTAGGTGCCGAAAGCGGAAGATTCGGTCCATCATTTCTCCTTTGACCTTAGCCGATAGTGGCTGGCAGCGTTTGGTCTCGCGAGACTGACAGCGCCTTTTCCGCGACCCACCGGAGTTCCGCCCTTTCCGTGGTTACGGACGAAATTGGGGAGGGGAGCCTGAAGGCGGTTTCCTGCAGAGGCCAGGAGACTGTTCAATGGAGACGAACCGGGTCCTGAACGTCCCACGGTCTCGGAGAGACCCAAGGCTACTACTACCTATCTAGCACACAACCAACCGGTTGTCAACCGTCCGCAGGGTTGCTCTCCTGCTTGCCCTTTTTCCGGTTTCCGGCACGAATTCCACCCTGGGATGGCGGCGTTTCGGGTCCAATGAGAGCAGGTTCCGGGAGTCCGCTCGGCAACAGGCCGGAAAAGGCGTTGCGGCGTTCGCGGCCGGGGTCCCTGCGCGGGAGCGCGCGGTGATCGGGCAGGCAGGGCGCGGCCGTGCGGGTACAACGGGCCGGCTGCCTGCATGGTCTACCCCCCGTCGACGTGACGTAAAACCTCCCGCCTGTCGGGATGATGAGCAAGAGGTTGGGGAATAGCGAACCATCGGTACGCTCCCTCGGAGGTGGAAGGCAGGGGCGCGGGGGGCTCCCCGCGTCGGACGACAGAACGGATGGTCGATCGCCACCTGAATAGTCGGTTGCCGCCGGGGGAAAGGGGAGTGACGCGTTGGGGCGTGACCGAAGCCCAGTCAGCATCCGCGGATGCTGACTGCTGCGGCCGGGTCAACGGGAGGGATGGTCGGGAGGGATGGTCGGGTAGAACGGTCGGGAGGGGTGG
>CAYQDT010000860.1:0-2354 GCA_964416225.1 uncultured bacterium | reverse complement strand
TTCGGACCGGTCATTCGGAGCTGGTCGGCGAGATCCCCGACGAGCTGCTGGCGCGGAACGCCGAGAGTGAGGGGCACCTCCGGCTCCTGCGGGCGTTGAAGCTGAAGTCGTACATGGTCGTGCCGCTCCAGGCACGCGGGCGGATGCTCGGCGCCATCTCCTTCCTCACCGACGATTCCTCCGACCGCTCCTTCACCGCGGCGGATCTCCAGCTTGCCGAAGATCTCGCCCGCCGCGCTGCGAACGCCGTGGACAACGCCCGGCTGTTCCGCGAGGTGCAGGAGGCGGACCGGGCGAAGGACCAGTTCCTCGCGATGCTGGGCCACGAGCTCCGCAACCCGCTGGCGCCCATCCGGAACGCCGTGGCGACGCTCCGGGCGCGCGGCACCGAGGACCCGCACCTGCAGAAGGCGCGGGAGGTGATCGAGCGCCAGGCCGTGCACATGACCCGGCTGGTGGACGACCTCCTGGACGTCTCTCGCATCACGAGCGGCCGCATCGGGCTCCGCAAGTCGACGGTCGACCTGGCGGCAGCGGTGCGGAATGCGGTGGAGACCGCGCGCCCGGCCATGGAAGCCCAGGGCCACACGCTCGATCTCGAGCTGCCGGCAGAGCCGATCTGGGTGCTCGTGGATGAGACCCGCGTCGAGCAGGTGATCACGAACCTCCTGAACAATGCCGCGAAGTACAGTGACAGCGGATCCCACGTTTGGGTGACGCTGCGCCGAGACGGGTCGGAAGCGGTGCTGCGGGTGCGGGATACGGGCGTGGGGATCGCACCGGACATGCTGGCGCGCATCTGGGATCCGTTCGCCCAGGCGGACCGCTCGCTGGACCGCGCCCAGGGCGGGCTCGGCCTCGGATTGACGCTGGTCCGCACCCTGGTGGAGATGCACGGAGGCTCCGTGTCGGCGCAGAGCGAGGGGCTCGGCCGGGGGAGCACCTTCGAAGTGCGGCTGCCGATCCCGGCGACGGCGGAGCGGCCCGCGGAGACGGAAGGCGCTCCGCCGTCGCCGCGCGGAGTCCTCCCGGCTTCCGTTCCGGCGGACCTGCGAAACGCTCTGCGGGTGCTGGTGGTGGATGACAACGTGGATGCCGCCGAGACGCTGGCGGAGCTCCTGGAGCTCTGGGGCTGCGAGGTGCAAGTGGTGCATGACGGCGTGTCCGCGGTGGAGGCCGCCTGCTCCGACGTCCCCGATATCGTGTTCCTGGACATCGGCCTTCCGGGAATGGACGGATACGAGGTTGCGCGGCGCATCCGCCGGCGGGAGGCGGAGACGGCCGCGTGCGGGATCTCGCTCAACGGGGCTCCCGCGCCGTCGGAAGACCGGGGACCGAAGCCGATCCTGCTGGTCGCCGTCACCGGTTATGGGCAGGATGAAGACCGCCGCCGCTCCCAGGAAGCCCGGCTGGATTACCACCTCACCAAGCCGATCGACCCGGACCAGCTCCAGGCATTCCTCGGCGGACTGCGTCAGCAGCCGGCGCTTTCCTGAGCTCCGGAGCCCATTCCGGCGAGCAGGGAATGAGGCCCCTGACCCTCGACTGTTTTCCCGGTGATCGCCTGGTTTGTTCCACCGCAGAAGCGGTAGTATCCGATGTAGGTTCAGGCCGTGCCCGCCCGGCGCAACGGCAGCGGGAGCCCCCAGCAGGCTGATGCTAGACGTGAATCGCGAAGCCGAAGAAGAGCTGTCCGACCATCCCGAGCAATTGGAGATGCGCCTCCTCCTGGAGGCCATCTACCAGCGCTACGGGTATGACTTTCGGGACTACGCCGCCGCGTCGCTGCGGCGGCGGGTCTGGGCGCTGATCGAGGCCGAAGGACTCCGGAGCATCTCCGGGCTGCAGGAGCGGGTGCTCCACGACCAGAGCGCCCTCGAGCGGTTCCTGCTCGCGGTCTCCGTGAACGTCACCGCGATGTACCGGGACCCGGACTTCTGGAACACCTTTCGTGCCCGGATCGTCCCCATGCTGCGGACCTATCCGTTTCTGCGGATCTGGCACGCGGGCTGCTCCACCGGTGAAGAGGTGTACTCCATGGCGATCCTCCTCCAGGAAGAGGGACTCTACGATCGCTGCCGGATCTACGCCACGGACATGAACGAGGGGGTCCTCCGCCGCGCGCGCGAGGGCATCTTCCCGATGGACTCCATCGACCATTACGCGCGCAATTACCTGAACGCCGGCGGCACGGGCCTGCTTTCGGACTACTACACCGCCGCGTACGGCCACGCGATCTTCCGGAGCTCGCTGAAGGACAACGTGGTCTTCTCACAGCACAATCTGGCGCTGGAGGGCTCCTTCAACGAGTTTCACGTGATCCTCTGCCGCAACGTGATGATCTACTTCAAGAA
>CAYQDT010000859.1:0-2354 GCA_964416225.1 uncultured bacterium | reverse complement strand
GAGCCAGGCGCCCTCACCGCCTACCGATCCGTCGTTACCAGCAGCTCCCAGAAGGCCCGCGCCGCCGGGCTGGCGCTCCCGTCCCGCCGGCGCAGCCGGTGGAGGGGCCGCCGGATGGTCAGATCGGCCAGCGGCAGGAGGACCAGCCGACCGTTCACCAGCTCATCCTCAACCGCCAGGCGCGAGACAATTGCCAGGCCGATCCGTGCGCCAACGGCGCGCTTGATGGCTTCCGTGCTGTTCAGGCACATCACGGGCCGCGGCGCCAGGCCCCGTTCAGCGAGGGCACGCTCCATGACCGCGCGCGTCCCGGAGCCCTCCTCCCGCAAGATGAGCGGCGCCGCGCACAGCATGGCCGCCGTCACCCGCTCCTCGCACGTGAGGGGATGATCCGGCGCTGCCACCACCACCAGTTCGTCCTCGGCGAACACCTCCGCTTCCAGCTCCGGAGAGCGGACAAACCCCTCCGTCAGCCCGAGGTCCAGCGTGTAATCGCAGAGTTGCTGCTGCACCCGCTCCGTGTTATCGATCTCCAGGCGCAGCTCCACGCCGGCGTAGCGCCGGTGAAACGCTCCCAGGAGCTCGGGCAGCAGATAGACCCCGATCGTCCGGCTCGCACCAATGGCCAGTCGGCCGCGCTCCAGCCCGCGCAGCTCCCTCAGGGCCCGCTCCGCCTCCGCCTCCACTGCAAATAACCGGCGCGCATACGCGGCCAGCACTTCCCCCGCTTCCGTCAGGCGCACGCCTTTCGGCCCGCGGACCAGCAGCGGCGCCCCGACACTCCGCTCCAGATCCGCCACCTGCTTGGAGACGGCCGGCTGGCTGATGTAGAGGCGTTCGGCCCCTCGCGAGAGGCTTCCCGCCTCCGCCACCGCATGGAAGATCTCCAGATGACCCAGGTTCATTCATAACTCCAGGTTAGATCGCGTATCTCAAATATGTAGTCGAATTATATCAAGGCGGCCCTTAAACTCCGGTTGGAAGCGCCTCTCGGAGAATCCCATCGTGCAGCAGTTGAACCCCACCCCCGGTCCCTCGCTGGGCCGCGCCGTCTCCGGCCACTCGGAGCGGAGCGCGCGCCCGTCCGCCGGCGGCGCGCGCGGTCGCCAGGTCCTGTTCGGGCTCGCCGCGGCGCTCTGCATTTCGCCGTGGGCCAGCCCGCCGCTGGCCCTGACGCTCGGGATGGTGCTGGCCCTGCTGCTGGAGCACCCCTGGCCGCGCGCCGGGAAGCAGGCGTCCCGGATCCTGCTCCAGGGCTGTGTGGTGCTGCTGGGCTTCGGGATGAACCTGGGCCAGGTCCTCCGCGCGGGGCGGGAGGGGATGCTCTTCGCGGCGGGCACCATCCTGGGCACCCTGCTGCTGGGCTGGAGTGTGGGCCGCCGGCTGCGGATCCATCCCCGGACCTCGGTCCTCATCTCCGCGGGCACCGCCATCTGCGGCGGCTCGGCCATCGCCGCGGTAGGCTCCGTGACCGGGGCGGCGGAGGCGGAGATGACCGTGGCGATGGGGACCGTGTTCCTCCTGAACGCCGTGGCGCTCTACGCGTTCCCCTCGCTCGGACACGCGCTCCACCTCTCGGGCGCGCAGTTCGGCACCTGGGCCGGCGTGGCGATCCACGATGTCTCGTCCGTGGTCGGCGCGGCCTCCACGTATGGGGCCGGAGCGCTGCAGGTGGCGGCGGCGGTCAAGCTCTCCCGCACGCTCTGGATCATCCCGGTCGCCCTGGGAACGGCGGCCCTCACCCAGGCTCCGCGGCCGCGTTCCGTCACGGGCAGCGCGGTGGGCTTCGACCCCACCGGAGCGGCCGGGCCATCCCGGCCGAAGCTCCAGGTGCCCTGGTTCATCGGCCTGTTTTTGCTGGCGGCCGCGCTGCGGGGTTACCTGCCGGCGGTGGCGCACGTGGCGCCGCTGCTTTCCCGGGCGGGCGCCGCCGGCCTGACGGTGGCCCTCTTTCTGATCGGCGCCGGGATCTCCCGGCGGACGCTCCGCTCCGTGGGCTGGAAGCCGCTGGCGCAGGGACTGCTCCTCTGGCTCTTCATCAGCCTGGCTTCGCTGCTGGTCGTCCTCCGCTTCGTGCCCGCTTAATACGGTGCGCCCGCGAGAGACGCGCGCGGGAGCGGTTTGCCCTTTTCCGGTTCAGCCGGGGCCCGCTCCGCGTCCGGCTGGAATCACGGGCGGCCGGGCAAGGGAACAGTGCTGACGATCACCGCCTCCGCCGCGTCCTCGCCCTCCGCCGGTGCCGGCGCCCGGGCCAGGTATCCGGAGCCGTCGGGCGTGCCGGCGACCTTCGCCAGGATCGTCGATTGCCCGTCACAGGCGTATTCGTCGTCCGGAGCGAAGAGCCAGCCCACCAT
>CAYQDT010000858.1:0-2355 GCA_964416225.1 uncultured bacterium | reverse complement strand
GATCAGGTACCCCCCGGCGCCCGTCACTTCGCCACCCGGGCGGATTGGCCGGCGATGGGCTCGATCGTCAGCTTCGCCCGCCCCACCTCGAGCGGCCTGCCCAGCGCCGTCATCCTGCCGACCTACCTGAACAACGGGTACGGCTTCTCCGGCCAGACCGGCGGGATCATGGGCAGCCGCTTCGACCCGTGGATCGTCGACCGGGATCCCAGCCAGCCGGGCTTTCGCGTCCCGGATCTGCAGCCGAGCGCGGGAATCACCGCGGATCGCCTGCGGAGCCGCCGCGCGCTCCTCGGCGGGGTGGACGCGCAGCGGCGGGACCTCGACGGCGTCTTCGAGGTTCACCAGATGAGCGAGACGCAGGCGCGGGCATTCAGCACCATCACCTCACCGCGCACCCGGGATGCGTTCGACCTGGGCCAGGAGACGGAAACCACGCGGGCGCGGTACGGTAAGCACATGTTCGGACAGAGCCTCCTGCTGGCGCGGCGGCTGGTGGAAGCCGGGGTGGGGCTCGTCCAGGCGAACATGGGGCACATGAACAACTGGGACACCCACACGGATAACTTCGGGCAGCTCAAGGACCGGCTGCTGCCGCCGTTCGACGCGGCGTTCAGCGCGCTCCTCGACGACCTTTCCCAACGGGGACTCCTGGAAGAGACCCTGGTAATTGCCGTTGGGGAGTTCGGCCGAACCCCTAAGGTCGGAGCGGATAACGGCGGCGCCATCACGAGTCGCAGCGGACGCGACCACTGGGGCGGCGTCTTCAGCGCGGTGTTCGCCGGCGGCGGGGTCCAGGGCGGCCGCATCGTCGGCAAGAGTGACGGGGCCGCCGCCTATCCGGACGGCCAGGGGTACCGCCCTTCCGATCTCTCGGCAACCGTATTCACCGCGCTGGGCATCGATCCCCGCGGCCAGTTCGCTGATCTGCAGGGTCGGCCGATGCCGATCAGCACGGGCGAGGTCATCGCGCCGCTGTTCTGATGGATGCGGACCACTCGCCTGTTTTGGGACCCGGGTGCTACCGGATCCCGTACCGGTTGAGCCACTCCAGCACGAGCCGGTATTCCTTACCCGTCAGGCTCTTCGGCCCGAAGAATCGTTTTCTCGGGGTGAGACCGAGGGCGTGACATGCCTGGTCGACCGCTGCCTCGGCCGCCGCGCTATCCTGCTTCCACTGCAGGCTCACCTGTCGAATGATGTCCGGAAGGGGGATGTCGGCCATCGGGGTACCGGTCGGATCGATCCAGGCGCGAGAAGTCAGGTGACGGCGCGGGAACGCCCTGCCCGGCTGCGCCCGCCCGGCACCGCAGCCTCACCGCTTCGTTCCACGCCTCCGCCCCCCGCTCCCTCTATCCGGGTCCCGCGCCGGTCGCCCGGCGGCAGCGGCGGTGGCTCACGGGGCCACTCGGGCGCGGATCGCGTCGAAGATCTCCGGGTGCTGTTCGGACCCGCCGGCTTCCCGCACGGCGATCATGAAGCGCATCCTCGCTTCGAGCGGCGGATAGCACTGCTGCTCATCACATGGCTGCATTCGAAGCGTGAGGTCGAGCGGGTAGTGGCCGGCCGGGACTCCGGGCCGAACTTCCAGCTCCAGACCCAGGAGCTGCGTATCCGCGAAGACACTTAACTCTTCGCCGTCACCTCCGGAGCGGTAGAGAACCGCGTCCGGGTAAGACGCGCGGACCGTGGTGAACCGCTCGTCATCCGCGGCCTGCAATTCGGTCGGGATCAGGTACTCCTGCCGCGGCCGGTCGCTGTTGATGTGATAGCCTTCCCGGATCTGCAGGCGCACGCCGACCCAGAATCGCTCCCCGGGGCGGAGCGCGGTATGGGAGAGCGCACCTTCCACGCTCACGGCGTCGGAGCCGGGGAGCTGCACCCCCTCCGGCCACTCGCGCAGGAATTCGTCCGCCGCCACGAGCATATTCGGCACGGCGGCCGGCAGCTCCACCGCCATCGGGGCGGCCAGGGCCAGGAGCCGCGCGGCGCGCTCGCGATACCGCTCCTCGCCGGTCGCCCGGGCGGCGCGGATCAGCGCCAGCGCCGCCATGGAGTTGCCGGAGGGGGTCGCGTTGTCCTGGATGTTTTTCACGCGCGTGATCAGGGTCTCGTGATCGTGGCTCGTGAAGAAGTAGCCGCCGGAGGTGTTGTCCCAGTAGCGGCGATCCATCTCCTCCACCAGCCTAAGCCCTTCCACCCGCCAGCGCTCCTCTCCGGTGACGGCGTGCAGGTCCAGCAGACCGACGGCCAGGTAGGCGTAGTCCTCCAAGTAGCCGTTCAGATTGGCGCGACCCTGGCGGTACGAGCGGAGGAGCGTTCCTTCCGGACTCCGGAGCCGCGCCAGGAGGAACT
>CAYQDT010000857.1:0-2361 GCA_964416225.1 uncultured bacterium | reverse complement strand
CACCTATTACTGGCCCCTGTTAACCGGTCCCCGGTTCATCCCGCAGCTGCGCGGCGAACATCCGGAAAGTCCCAAGCGGGTCGCGTTTCGGCGCCGGCTCGCGGTGCTGGCCGGCGAGGTGGGGCCCGGCTCCCTGGCGCTCGTACTTCGGGAGATCGAAGAATCCCCCGAACGCCACCGGGAGCTCCTCACGGGAATCGCGCAGACCATTCGCGAGGGTCCGGTGCGTTACACGGGGTCCGGCGCTTCGCCGGTGTTTCGCTTTCTGTCTCCCGGCCGCGTACCCGTTCCCCGGCCGGACCCGATCGGGTCGCTGGGTTGGGTGGCGGTCCCCGAGGGGGTCTGGCTCGACCTCTGCCGCTTCGACCACTGGATCGAAGACAGCGTCGTGCTGCGCTGGGCTCGTCTGACGGCAGAGATGCAGGCGGGCGGCACCGCCGCGGAGTACCTGCCGCTGCTGCTGGCTTCCGCCGAGAGCCCGCGGGATACGAGCGAGGTGCTGGGGCTCCTGCGGGGGCTCCCACAGCTGGAGTGTGTCTGGACGGGCGCTTCCCTCCGGCGAGAGCTGCACATCGACCACGGCATTCCCTTCTCCGTCTGGGGCAACAATGATCTCTGGAACCTGCTGCCCTGCCTGCCGGCGGTGAACGGCAGCAAGAGCGACCGGCTGCCTTGGCAGGCGTACCGGTCAGAGCGGGAGCGGCGCTTCGATTCCCAGATCTCACGGGCGCTCGGCTGCGATCCGGAGGTCCCGGGCTGGGAAAGAGTGGGGCTGGCCGGGCTGCGCGAGACGGTGCTGCGGATTTCCGCGAGCCGGGGCATCCCGCTCTGGGAACCCCGTCCGTAACGAGAGGGTGGCATTGCTGCCGGTAAACTCATGCCCGGCGGGCTCCAGCGTCTCCGCCTCCACCGACCCGCCCCGGGCGACGGGCTCCCCGTGGATCGCGTTGATCCGGGGCGACTTCCCCGGTCCGCGGCGCCCGAGGAGCACGAAGCGAGGCGGCCGCTGCCCCAGCAACAGCTCTCGCAAGTTTTTCAGCTCCTCTCTCAGCCTGGCTTTCAGCGCCCGGGTCGCCCGGTTGTCCGGAACCTGATCGATCCATCCCTCCAGCTCGCGGACCTACGCCTACCGGCGCTCGGCACCCGGCCATCCCTCGACCATCCAGCCCCTAACTTCTTTCATTGCCGCCGTGTCGTTCGGACGGAGCCATCCGTCCGGGGCGATCGTCGTGAGCAGGCTCCCGGCCCGCGGTTGGTCCCGACCGGCGCCAATCGCCGCTTCACCGGAACAACAGGCGGCTGATACCGATCAGGAGGGCGGCGGTCCCCGCGGCGATGCCCACGGTCCGGGCCGGCTTGCTTCCGATGCGGCTCCGGACCGGCGGAGACTTCTGGGCTGGCACCGCGAGGCTGGAGAAGCCCTCCCCCGAGAAATACAGCCGCAGGTGCTCCCACCAGAGGAGATAACGCGGGCACTCGAGAAGCCGCATCACCCGGGCCAGCTCCGCATCAAAGAGGAGCTGCGCCGCCTGCCACTCCTCCCGCCCGTCCTGGATCCGCGCCCGCATCCACTTGTCCGGCGCGTGACTGATCCGCTTGCGCTGCTTCTCGATCCGCGCCCGGTCGGTCGCGTAGCTCTCCTCCAGCCGGTTCAGCGCGAGCTGTGCCTGGCGGACCCGGATGTTCGCGGCGACCACCGCCGGGTCCCGGTCGAAGCGCTCCCGGGCGCGGGCGAGAAGGTGCTCCAACTCCACAATCTCCGGCGAGCACTCGGGGACCACCTTTTCCCGCTCCAGGCGGCGCCGGGCGGCCTGGAGCTCCGGGTCCTGCGCCAGGGCCTCCCGGGCGGCCCGGAGCTGGGCCTCGGAGTGCTGGACCTGGGGATCACCCTCCAGGCGGCGCTCCACCTCGGCCTCCAGCCCTGCCGCTCGCTGCAGGAGCGGATGCTCCCCGCGCCGGCGCTCGAGCTCCGCTACCCGCCGCTCGGCGTGCACCACTGCGGGGAAGGCCTGGGGGTCCGGCGTGCCGGCGACGTGACGCGCCGCCTCCTGCTCGTGGTGGACCGCCGCGACGAACGCATGGAACGCAGTGCCATCCACGCGCTCCTGCCGCTCCCGGGCGATCCGTCCGAGCCGGCGCCGGTGGGCGGTGCGGTACCGGGTGTCCATCCAGCCGCGGAAGGCATGGTAGAGCATGAACGGCAGCGCGACGACCGCGGCGACGCACCATCCGGCAGGGCCTTCCAGCGGCCCGACGGAGCCATGACCCCCAAGCGCATACTCGGGACTATTCTTGATTGCCGCTTCGACCATCCCGAAGCGCTCGACGAAGATCTCGATGAGCCCGACGAGAACGATCACC
>CAYQDT010000856.1:0-2362 GCA_964416225.1 uncultured bacterium | reverse complement strand
ATGTCCTGGTACTCGTCGACCATCAGGTGCTGGAAGCGCGACTGGTAGTACTCCCGCACCGCAGGCTGGTCCTGCAGGAGGCGGACCGTTTCCAGGATCAGATCGTCGAAGTCGACGGCGTGGTTCTTCCAGAGCTTCTTCTGATAAAGCGGGTAGATCCGGGCGACCGTCTTCTCCGTCGCTCCCTGGGCGTGGCGGGCGTAATCCTCCGGGAAGAGCAGCTCTTCCTTGGCGTGGGAGATCTCGGACAGGACCGCCCGCGGCTTGTACATCTCGGGGTCGATACCCAGTTCCGTGAGGCACTCCTTGATCACCGCCAGTTGATCTCCATCATCGAAGACCACAAAGTCCCGGGCCAGCCCGATCGCCTCTCCGTCCTGGCGCAGGATCCGCGCGCAGATGGCGTGGAAGGTCCCCATCCAGACCCCCTGTGACCCCGCGCCGACGAGCTTGTGGATCCGCTCCTTCATCTCATTGGCCGCCTTGTTCGTGAAGGTGACGGCCAGAATCTTTCCGGAAGGCACCCCCTGCGCGAGCAGGTTGGCGATGCGGTAGGTGAGGACGCGCGTTTTGCCGCTGCCGGCGCCCGCCAGGATCAGCAGGGGACCATTGACGTGCGCGGCGGCTTCCCGTTGAGCGGGATTCAGGTCACGGAGTAGCTCGGAGACAGTGGAGTCGGACACGGCGGAGCCTCGGGCGACGGGCGGGGATGCAGCATGTTAGCACCGGGCTGGGGAGCGGGTCCAGGTGCTGGCCCCGCCGGTGTGCCGCGATGCTCCGCGCTCGACGCTCCCGAGCGAGCCGCACGGTAGTTGCGTCTGCGCCCTCCAGGCCCGGACCCAGCACCCGCATCGCCGGAAAGGGGCACTAGGTGGAGAACCCCGGTATGCCGGGACGTGGACACGCCGTGAGGCAGCTCACGGTAAGGGGCGGGCGCCCGCCGCGCGCACGGCGAACCGCCTCAACCGCCGCGCCCTCAGGCCTCCGCCGCCACGCCGATGGGGCATCCGGGGTGGAGGTAGCGGAGGCCTTCCGGGAGCTCCCGGAAAGTGAATCCGAACAGGTCCTGGGCGGGACGTGGATCGACGGGGACCTGGTTCAGGAGCAGCTCCACCGCGCCGGGTGACACGGGGGCGCCGGGAGCAACCTGCAGGAGCGCGGCGGCAATCTGGACGAGCGGTACCGGAAAATGGACCAGCCGCTTCCGCGTCCCCAGCGCCTGCTGAAGCAGCAGTAGCAGCTCGTCCAGGGTGAGCTCGTCCGGCCCACCCAGCTCCAGCGTGCGTCCCGCCGCGTCTGGATCGGTGACCGACAGGGCGGCCGCCCGGGCCACGTCGTCCACGTGGATCGGCTGGAGCCGGTTCCGTCCCGATCCGACGACCGGTACCATCGGCAGGGACCGGACCAACTGCACGAAGCGATTGACGGTGCGGTCCGCCGGACCGTAGACCAGGCTGGGACGGAGGATGACCCACTCCAGGCCGCTGCTCCGCACCGCCGCCTCGGCCACGCCCTTTGCGTTCCGCCAGGGCTGCGGATGCCCGGCCGAGGCACCGGCGCCGCTGAGATAGACAATCCGGCGTACGCCTGCGTCCGCCGCGATCTCCGCCAGGTTGCAGGTGCCGATTCCATCTACCTGCAGGTAGGTCCATCCCAGTGCGGGGTACTCGACGGGATGGCGCGTGAACTGCGCGCAGTGTACCACGCAGTCGACCCCCTCCAGCGCCCGGCGGAGGGTGATGGGGTCGAGGACGTCGCCGCGCACCCAGGTGAAGTCCGCTCCGCCGCGGCGCTCGCCCCGAGTCAGGCCGACGAGCTGATGCCCCCCCGCCGCATGCAGCCGAGCCGCGATTTGTGAACCGATAAAGCCGCTGGCGCCCGAGATCAGGACCCGCATCGCTCATCCTCGCCGGAACGGCGGTGGGCCGCTCCGTGCTTCTCTGGTGGAAAACTTCGGTGTTTGACCAGATTGTTGGCAGGCCCCCCAAACGAGAACAGAAAAGGTTGCTCCCTCCTTGGATGGATACCGACCGCGCGTTCGACCGGTATTGGGGCTGGAAGACAGCCGGGCGCTAGCCAGTGCCGGAAGCAGCACCCTCCGCCTGGAGCTCCAGCCAGCGGCGGCGAAGTCTCAGTAGGGCGCGCCGTTGTATCTGCCGCACTCCCTCGCTGGTGACCCGCAGGCGGTCCGCCAGCTCCGCGAGGGAGACGGAGTTCCCGTCCAGCCCGAAGCGGCACTCCAGCACCATCCGGTCCCTTCCGGAGAGGGTTTCCAGCAGCCGCCGCAGCGCCAGCGCCGCTTCCTCTTGAATCAGACTTATCGATGGATCCGCGATCGAGGGGTCGGCCACTTCCAGCGTGA
>CAYQDT010000855.1:0-2369 GCA_964416225.1 uncultured bacterium | reverse complement strand
GGTGTTGTCCCTTCCAGGAAGTGAGAACTCGGCAGGGCGACGTACGAACAGAGGGTGCCCATTTGTTGCGGGTCTGACACAGACCCACAGCTTTTTTTCGCAGGCGGTGCTGGGGATCTCGACCGCTATCGCTGCTGGGGATCGGCGCGCCCGGAGCCGCTGCCGGCCGGGTCAGGTCAGCCGCAATGCCGCGCCCGATCCTGCGGCGCCGCACCGTCCCCTCTCCTTCGCCAGGTGCTGCTTGTTCGATCCGGCGCTGCCTGCAGCGTGTGGAATCCGCACGGCGCCATGCCAGCGAAGGTGACTGGAGCGACACCGGGGCCTGGCGGCACCATGACGCTTCCGGGACGTGGTGGCGGACCGTGAGCCGGAGCCGACGCACCTCCTCCGCCATCCTGCGCGCCGGCGTCCGGGTCCGTCCCCAACGATCAGGCAGCGTACCACTGTGACGGGTGCGGTTCATGTGGAGAATGCCGCGAAGCGTCCTGGAGCGCTGCTCCGGAGCGGGCGGCCGACGGTTGAATCCGCGGTGAGAAGGCCGCCGACAGCGGTTTACGCACCCGGGGCGGGGGAGGTTCCAGTGAGACCGGCGGCACCGGGAAGCTGCTCGACCACCACCACCGCCAGGTCGTCGTTCAGCTCCGCTCCGGCGAAGCGATGGACCGCCCGGGAGATGGCCCCCGCCAGAGTTGGATCACGCCGCTCGTACGCTTCTCGGAAGGCACGCTCGACCGCCTCGATCCCAAATTGCACCCGATCGCGGCGAGCTTCCGTGAGGCCGTCTGTGATCAGCGCCAGTGCGGCGCCCGGCGGAAACGGCAGCACGTGCTCCGTCCAATCCCAGTCCCGAGCAATACCCAACGCGCCTCCGGTGGGTTCCAGCCGATGGCACGCCTCAAAGCGGGATGCGCACAGCAGCCCCTCTTCCTGGCCGGCACTCGCGTAGGTAAACCGGAACGATTTGAGATCGAGCACCCCGTAAAACACCGTCACAAAGGTGAAGTGGCTGTCGGGGCGATCGCAGAGCGCGCGGTTGGTCCGGGCGAGGACCTGTGCCGGTGACGCATCCTCGAACGCGTAGGCTCGAAGAAGATAGCGCGCCTGCGCCGTAATCCGTGCCGCCTGGAGCCCCTTGCCGCAAACGTCTCCTACCACGATTCCGAGTTGGTTCCGCGGCAAGTGAATGAAGTCAAAGAAGTCGCCGCCCACCAGGTCCGCGCGGCCGGCCGGTTCGTAGCACGTCTCGATCCGCAGTCCGTCGATCTCCGGAACCGGTGCGAGAAAGCTCTCGGCCAGCGCCCGTGCAACATCCTGCTCTCGGCGCAGAGCGCTGCGCAGTTCCTCGGCCCGCTGCCGGACAATCTCCGCCTCATTCTCCAGTGCGCTGGCGAGCGACTGCACGCTGTCCCGCTCCAACCGGAGCTGGTCCTGGGTGGCGAACTGCCGCAGCGCCATGGTGATCGTCGGAATGATCTGCTCGTCCAGGACCGGCTTGACCAGATAGCCCGCGGCGCCCGCCGCTACTGCCCGGCGCACCGTCCGTTCGTCGCCATACGCGGTCAAAATGACGATGGGAATCGCTTGCTCCTGAAGAACCTGCTCCGCGGCGGAGATCCCATCGAGCTTCGGCATCTGGACATCCATCAGGATCACGTCAGGATGCAGCTCGCGGGCGAGGCGCACCGCCGATTCGCCATCGCCCGCGGTCCCGACCACCCGATATCCGCCTGCCGCCAGCACGCCGCGGATGCGGAGGGCCGTCAAACCTTCATCTTCGCAGATCAGCACGGTGCTGCCGGCGTCGGGAGTACTAACTTCAGCGTGCATGCCACCGCCCCTTCCGACTCGCACAATCTCGGCCCTGAGCGAGACATCATTCCTATGACGAAACCGCTCCGACTCCGCGTCGGGCCAACTCCCATCCGCCGGGACCGCATTTGCGGACCTGGGCACCCTGACAAGCCCCGAGTCCCGCACACCTGTCGGTCAAGCACCTGGTTCCTCTATACTCGTATACCCGGCGCGCCGGGACCTGCACCGCGAACTAGAGCGTTCGTTACAAAGCGAATCGGATAGAAAGGGGTTTTCTCTCTCGCGCCGCCCTCCAGTGCCACCGGCCGGCGCCGGAAATGGTGCAGGCGGCGTGCGGCGTTCGCCTCGAACGACAGAGCAGCCGAGGCGTTCGCCTCGAACGACAGTGCGGCCGAGGCGCAGCTCCGGTACGACGAACTTTTCCGAGGGCCGGCGAGTGGATGCCGGCGCGGACCGTCCGGCCGGGGGTTCGACCTCCGGACCGATTGATCAGGTGGAAGTGATGCTCAAGCTTGCAAAGTACTCCTTCGGCGTGGGGGACCGCTTCGCCCACCAGG
>CAYQDT010000854.1:0-2373 GCA_964416225.1 uncultured bacterium | reverse complement strand
GGGAGCTCGAGATGATGCGGTGGTTGTTCTTACCCCTCTTGCTGACCGCCGCGGTGCTGTCGGCACGGGCCGCGACGCGGGTGATGGTGCAGGATTTTGAGAAGCCTTCCTCGCTGCCCACGGTCTGGGTGGCGAATGTCCCGGAGGGAAGCGCGAGGGTCAAGCTGGTCTCCGACCACCCGTACGAGGGGAAGCAGTGCCTCGATCTCCACTACCACTTCACCGGCGGAGGCCAGTACCTCGGCGTTCCGGTGCCCGTCAAGATCCTGGCGCCGGTGCACCAGCTCCACTTCATGCTGTACGGCGACGGCCTCGGCGCCGGTTACGGTCTCTACGTGGCGGACGCCAGCGGCGAGACCCACAAGTACCGGAACCCCGCGGCGATGAAGATCGATTTCCGCGGCTGGCGGGAGATCACGATCAACCTGGACGCGCCGCATGAAACCTGGGGCGGGGATAAGAACGGCCGGCTCGACTACCCGCTGACCGGGATCACCTTCGAGATCAGCCATGACCCGCCGACCCCCGTCGAGAGCGACCTGTACTTCGACGCGGTGAGCGTGGACTCGGACCGGAGCGCGGCGGAGACACTGGGCAGCCAGATCTCCGTGGTGTCGCCCGCCTACTGCTCGGATGTCCGGGGCGACACCCGGATCGTGCTCTCGGCCCCCGGGTTCAAGAACGTCGTGGCGAGATGCTGGAAGCAGGGCGCCGGATCCGGGTCCGACTCCGAGGTCGCGGCGGTCACCCTGGATGCCCAGGGCGGCGGCGCCTTCGTCTTCCCCGCCGACCGCTACCCCCACGGCCCGCTGACGGTGCGCATCAGCGGCGCGAACGGCCCGCTGAAGGACAACTGCTACCTCCAGCTCTATAACCGGGGCGGCGTTTCCTGGAGCGAGGGGATGCCCCAGGCCCCTCCGCCTGCCGCCGGCATGGCGCTCGCCTTCTCGGATGACTTCAACCGGCCCCTCTCCATCTCCGGCACGGATCCGAAGGCGACCTACTTCGATCACAAGCCGCTCGGCGGCGACTTCAGCACGCTGCCGTTCTCCAACTACAACTCGCCGCAGAACCCGTTCTCCCAGGTGGATACCTACCTGCGGATCCGGGCGGACGAGAAGAAGCACAGTGCGGGCCTGCTCTCCTCCCTGAAGAATGACGGCACCGGCTTCACGGCCGCGGTGCCCTGCTACTTTGAGTGCCGGTTCCTCGCCCCCAACGCCATCGGCACCTGGCCCGCCTTCTGGCTGCTGACCGATTATCCGGTGGTGCGAAAGAACGGCCAGGCCACGGACGGCCCCGTGGACGAGCTGGACATCATCGAGGCGTACGGCGGCGAGGGCCCGAAGGAGCCGAACTCGTACGACCTCTACCGCGTGACGCCGCACGCCTGGAACCAGGGCGAGGCCGGGAAGACGGCGGAGAACCGGGCCAACGCGGAGCTGCACAACCCGATCTCCATGAAGAAGGCGGGTATCCCCTCCACGTGGTACGAGGCGTTCCATACCTACGGCTGCAAGATCACCGCGACGGACACCATCTACTACTGCGACAACATCGAGGTGGGGCGGCACAAGACGCTGGAGACGTCGAAGCAGCGGCCGTTCTTCTTCCTGATCAACCTGGCGACGGGCGGCGGCTGGCCGGTCGACCTCTCCCGCTACGACGGGCGGGCGGACATGTACGTGGACTACGTCCGCGTCTACCAGGGGGCGCGCTGAGCCGGCGCTGGCGGCCGGGTTTTCGGTGCGGACGCCGGCCGGGCGGTTCAAGCCGGCCCTCCTCGGCCGGCCGCGCGGGCGGTACGGACGGAAGGTCGTTCCGTGCCGGGATCACTCCGGCTGCGGGAGACCGTATTCCCGCCGGAAAAACACCGCCAGGATCTCGCGGTGCAGGGGCACCACGGGGTAGCTATCCAGCTCTTCCGGCGCGAGGAGGGCCATGCCCTGGCCTTCCGTCTGGTGGAGCTCCTCCGGCGCCACCGTCAGCGCGGCCGCGTAGAAGAACCGCTCGCGGCCGTTCCGGACTTCGTGGTACACCAGCGGCAGGCGGCCCGTCAGCCGGAGGCCCAGCTCCTCGTCGATCTCACGGCGCGCCGCCGCTTCCGGCTCCTCGCCCGGCTCCACGTGCCCGCCGAAGATCGCCCAGGCGCCCGGCCAGACGATGTCGGGGCGGTCGTCCCGGTGCTGGAGCAGCACCCGCCCGGCGCGGTGCAGGATGACCCCGGCCACCTGGACCGGCGCGTCTTCTACCGGCACGGGATCGACCGCTCCCGGCAGAGGTTCAGCAGATACTCCCGGCTGAGTTGCATCTCGTTCTCGAATCGCGGCCCGGCCGGCCGCTGGCCCATCGCGACGTCCGGCACGTCTTCCA
>CAYQDT010000853.1:0-2379 GCA_964416225.1 uncultured bacterium | reverse complement strand
CGGCACGAGCTCTGGATAGCGCGCCGATGCGAATGCCGGGCGTCGTTTGCGTGTGAGCCTGGGGTGGAAGGAGCGTGCACTGGATTCCGCCAGCCGCGGCCGGGGCGTGGCTGGCGGGGCGCGATCAGACGCGCCCCGTCGCGATCCGCACGCGGCGCCGGCGCGCGGCCACGTGGCGGTCGCCTTCCTCTTCCTCGGTGAGCCAGTGCAGGCTTTTCTGCACGGCCTTATCGATGAACAGCGCGCCGTTGAGATGGTCAATCTCGTGCTGGAACACCCGGGCGTGGAAGGCTTCCGCGTCGATCCGCACCCGTTTGCCGTTGCGGTCGAGACCGGTGACGGTCAGCCGGGCGGCGCGCGGCACGTCGCCGCGCAGGCGTGGGATGCTCAGACAGCCTTCCTCGCCCAGTTCTTCCCCTTCGGCCGCGATGATCTCCGGGTTGATCAGCGCGTGTGCCCCGTCGCCCTCGCCGAGGTCGTAGACAAAGAGCCGCTGGCTCTGGAAGACCTGCGGGGCTGCCAGCCCCACGCCGGCCGCTTCATGCATCGTCTCGATCATATCGTCGATGAGCTGACGGGTCTTGTCGGTGACCTTGAGAACCGGCTTGCAGCGCTCGCGCAGCAGCTTTTCCTGTTCCGGGTAAAAGGCGATCTTTAGCTTGGCCATCGGCGGTTGGGGCGGGAAAGGGTGGGTGATCCGTCTATCGGTCCCATGATAACAGACGAGACCTGTCGTGGACAGCAGCGGGCTACTCCCGCTCTGAAGGCGCTCACAGCTTCTCCAACCGCGCGTAGCCGGCGATCAGCTTCTTCTCGCCATGCTTCGGGAAAATAACGGTCACTTCCTCGTCGTCGCCGCTCCCCACGCTGCGGGTGACGATTCCGTCGCCGAAGTGGGCGTGCCGCACCCGGTTGCCGGGCTGGTAGTTGCCCTTGGCCATGCTTCGCGCCCGGTCCACAATCGCTTGCAGGTCGGCCCGCGGCTGGGGAGTTCCCGCGCGCGCTCCGGACATTCCCGGGCGCGGGCCGGAGGCGGCCGGCCGGCCGCCCAGCACCCGGCCTCCGCCGGCAAAATCAGTGGCATCGACGTCGGCATACCGGCTCCGCTCCTCCTGGGGGCGGTAGCCGTCCTGGTAATACTCCTCCGGAATCTCCTTGAGGAACCGGCTTGGGCGCTGGTACCGTGTCTGCCCGAAGATGGTTCTCCGCTTGGCGTGGGTCAGGTGCAGCCGGTAGCGCGCGCGGGTAATGCCGACGTAACAGAGACGCCGCTCCTCCTCCAGTTCGGAGTGGCTCTCCCGCGCCCGCGCATGCGGAAAGACATCCTCCTCCATTCCAGTGATGAACACGTAGGGAAACTCCAGACCCTTTGCGGCGTGAAGCGTCATCAACACGACGCTGTCGACCCCGGCCTTCATCGTGTCGACATCCGACATCAGGGCCATCTGTTCCAGGAATGCGGTCAGCCCGCCGCCGACCTGATCGTCGAATTCCTTGGTCACCGTGCTCATTTCGTCCACGTTCGCCAGCCGCTCGCGGGCCTCGTCCGTGTTCTCGTCCTGCAGCGCGCGCCGGTAACCCGTCTTGTCCAGGAGTTCCTGAAGGAGGCCGGTCACGTTCAGGTGTGCCTTGTAGCCGGAGAGGAAATCGACCACCCGGGTAAACTCCAGTACGGCCGCCCGCGCGCGGGCAGTCAACCCCTCCACCTCCCCGGCGCGCCGCATCGCGTCGAAGAGGGGCAGGTCGTGTGCGGCCGCGAAGCCCTCCAGCCGCTCCATCGACTTGTCGCCGACCCCTCGCGCCGGTGCATTGATGACCCGCTTCGTGGAGATGTTGTCCGCCGGGTTCTGGATCAGCCGCAGGTAGGCGATCAGGTCCTTGATCTCCTTGCGGTCATAGAACCGGAGGCTGCCGATCAGCCGGTACGGTACGCGCCGCCGCCGAAGCACGTCTTCCACCACCCGGGACTGCGCGTTGGTGCGGTACAGCACGGCGAAGTCTCCGTAGTGGACTTTCACGCCGTCCACCATCCCTTCGACCGTCTGGGCGATGAAGCGGGACTCCTCCACCTCGTCCTCGGCGGAGAAGAGCATCAGCGGATCCCCCTCCGGGTTCTCCGTCCAGAGGCGCTTGTCCCGGCGGCCGCGGTTATGTTTGACCACGTGGTAAGCCGCGTCCAGGATGATGCTGGTGGACCGGTAGTTCTGCTCCAGCTTGAGGACGTTGGCCTCCGGGTAGTCCTGCTCGAAAGCCAGGATGAAGCGGACGTCCGCCCCACGCCAGCCGTAGACACTCTGGTCGTCGTCGCCGACGACGCAGAGGTTGCGGTGACCGGCCGCCATGTGCTTGACGAGCTCATACTGAATGCGGTTGATGTCC
>CAYQDT010000852.1:0-2381 GCA_964416225.1 uncultured bacterium | reverse complement strand
ACGTCGTCCATCAGCGCCGAGATGAGAAACAGTCCCCGGCCGGAGGGCTTCCACTCGTCGAAATCCGGCAGCGCGATCTCGTCCGGCTGAAAGCCGCCGCCCTGGTCCGTGATCTCCACCACCAGCTCCTCGTCGGTCAGCCGGCAGCGAACGCCGATCCGGTTCTGCGCGCCCCGCGGCGACCCATGGCACACCGCGTTGCTGAACGCCTCGGAAACGGCTACCTTCACCTCTTCCAGCTCATCCGCGTTCTGCACCCGACCCCTGATGAGTCGCTGGATCAGCTCCCTTACCTCGTGAACCAGACGCGGGTCCGCTGAGTAGGTTGCTTCGAATACTTCCTCTGCCATTGAAACGCCCATGGACCAGCGCCCTTTCTTTCGCCGCTAGTATGTACCCCAACCGACAAACGACGAAACGGCATTCCCGTTCCGACTGCGTGAGCTGCCCACGCGGAGAGTAGCAATGAGTGTCACGGGATACCCGGACGCGTGGACAAGCGCGGCTCGCTCCCGTCGATACTGCCTTCCGCGGTATCCACATGTCCACAGCTCGGCAAAGGACCTTGGATCCTCGGCCATATACCCGCGTCCGCGCCGGGTCACACCTCAGCGGGACGTTACCGGATCATTCCTCAGTGGCGGCGCGACCATGAGCTTCCGACGCCCGGGGCGTCCGGGATCCATCTGCCGTTCGAGCACCGGGGAGGACAGCCTCCGGTGGGCCGCCGGCGGGGGAAGCCCGGTCTCCGGAGTGGGAACGCGTTCCGGATGCGTGGCCCGTCGGGCGCAGCACGGCGGCGGAGAAGGCGGCGCGGGACGACGCCCGCTTCAATCGGCCGCATCGCCCTGCGCGCCCAGCCGGTAGCGGAGTCGCCGGGCCTGGCGGAGGCCCACCCGCACCAGCCGCCGCACACTGCGGGCGCCGTCCTCCGGCAGCGTCATGCGGGCGAGGAACGGCACCGCGAGCAGCACCGCCGTGAGCGCGAAGAAGGTCCGGTAACGGTCCACGGTGATCCAGCCGAGATGCGCATCCACCCGGGACAGCTCGTGGATGAGCTGCCCTCCGGCCAGGGTTGCCAGGCCGCTCCCCAGTCCAACCGCCGTCACGTTGATCGCCACGTAATGCGCTCTCCCCTCGACGGGGATGAACGCCAGTTCGAATTTGGACATCGAGACCGTCAGGCCGCCGGTGAAGATGCCCAGGAGCAGCGAGATCAGCGGGATGCCGGCCCACGCCCACGCCGGGACGGGAGACGCGAAGAGCCAGAGCAGCAGCGCGGTGGCCAGGCCCGCCATGCTGACGGCCATGGTGGGCTTCGCCCCGAATCGGTCCGTCCAGCGGCCCCAGCGTGCCAGGGTCGCGATGGCACCCAGGCAGCCGATGGTGTTCACGGCGATGACGACGGAAGCCGGGAGGTGCATCCCGTCCCGGTCCCGAAGGAACACGGTCACGAACGGCGCGTAGGCGCTCAGGAGCATCCGCAGGGTCACCGAGAAGGCCAGGTACTGAACGAACACCGGATTCCGCAGCGGCGCGAGCGCCCGCCGGAAATATTCCCGGTCCAGCGGCTCCGCCATCGAGCCGACATCCGGTACGCGCCACAGGAAATAGAGGCTCCACGAAGCGGCGATGACACCGAGGCCGATCACGTGCAGGAAGTGGTCCAGCCCATTCGCGCCCAGCAGGTAGATCGCGGTGACGATATTGATCAACAGGATGCTCGCCTGGCGCACCCATTCCTGCCGGCTGAGGTAGCTGCCGCGGTCCGGAGGCTCCACGATCTCCTGAATGATGGGGAGCCAGGAGCTCATGCCGAGCGCGCGGCAGAGGTAGAAAGCCGCCATCACCGCCAGTAGGAGGTGCGTCCCCGCCTGCGGGCCGCCGCGGGCCTGCACGAGTGGCACGAGGAATAGCGCGCCGGATACCACCGTCCGGGCGCCCCACCCCGCCAGCATCAGGGCGCGCGGTCCGAACCGGTTCACCAGCGGCGCCACGCCGAGCTGAATCACCGACGCGAATGGGAGCAGCGCGGCCAGCAGGCCGATCTCCGCCAGGGAGGCCCCCACCTGGCGCGCGAACAGGATGAGGATCTGGCCGGCCAGGACCTCAAAGGAGAGGGCGTTCAGGGCCGTGAAGCGCAGCAAGTCCGCTTTGCCGTGCTCCCGGCGCTCATGGGTTAGCACCTCGGCGTGCATCATCGGAAGCGTATCACCGGACGCCGCCCTGCTGACGTACCGGCAAACCGCCTCCACGCGGCTGCGCCTCCGCGCGGCTGCAAGGTGCCGCCCGCGCGGAGATGGAGCTAGAATGAGCTGACCGCCGGACCGGGGGCGGCGCGAGCCGCCCGTCGCGGCCGCCCGTCTCTACCGTCACCTGGG
>CAYQDT010000851.1:0-2386 GCA_964416225.1 uncultured bacterium | reverse complement strand
GCCAGCAGAGCTGTCCGGCGGCCTGCTGGCGCGGCGCTCCCGTCGGCCGAGCGGTGGGGGGGAACCGCACCTCGTCGGGATGATCCTCCGTTCGACTCCCGCGGCTTCCGGCGGAGATACAATCTCTCCGGGACCGTGTGGTCCACGCTGCTCTCGGCGTATCGCCTCCGGGCTCCGCAGCGCTCGCCACACCGTTTCCCGAACACCGGCGGACACCCGTGGGTTCCATGCCTCGTTGACCGGGTCCGCACGCCCTCATTTCGCCGCGGAGAGTCGACCGTTATGAAAGCCCTGCTCCTGAAGGAATACAAGCAACTCGAGGTCACGGACGTCCCCACGCCCGAGGTCAAAGACGACGAAGTCCTGGTTCACGTGCGCGCTTGCGGGATCTGCGGCAGTGACGTCCACGGCTACGACGGCTCCTCCGGGCGGCGCGTGCCGCCGCTGGTGATGGGGCACGAGGCCTCCGGGGTGGTCGCGAAGGTCGGGAAGAACGTCCGGCGCTTCCAGGATGGAGACCGCGTGACGTTCGACTCGACCGTCTACTGCGGCCAGTGCTACTTCTGCAGGCGCGGGGAGATCAACCTGTGCGACAACCGGAACGTCCTCGGCGTCTCCACGGGCGAGTACCGCCGGCACGGGGCGTTCGCGGAGTTCGTTGTGGTGCCGGAGCGGATTGTCTACCGGCTTCCGGAAAGCTTCCCCTTTGAGCATGCCGCGCTGATCGAGTCCGTCTCGATCGCCGTCCACGCCGTCGGACGCGTTCCGATCTCCCTGAATGACACGGCGGTGGTGGTCGGGACCGGAATGATCGGCTTGCTGGTCGTCCAGGTGCTCCGGAAGGCCGGCTGCGGGCGGATCATCGCGGTGGACATCGATGACTTCAAGCTGGAGCGCGCCTGCGAGATGGGCGCCCACGAGGGACTGAACAGCAAGAAAGTGGACGTGGCCGCGGAAGTGGCGGCGCGGACGGAGGGGCGGGGCGCGGACCTCGCACTGGAGGTGGTCGGCGCGACGGCATCGCTGCAGACGGCGATCTCGGCGGTGCGGAAGGGCGGCTCCGTGGTCCTGGTAGGGAACCTGGCGCCGAAGGTGGAGCTCCCGCTGCAGTCCGTGGTGACGCGCGAGCTGACGCTGTACGGCTCCTGCTCCTCATCCGGCGAATACCCCGCCTGCATCGACATGATGGCCCGCGGCGATGTGAACGTCGCACCACTCATCTCGGCTCTCGCGCCGCTGGAAGAGGGGCCCTCCTGGTTCGACCGCCTCTACAATCATGAGCCGGGCCTGATGAAGGTGATCCTCCAGCCGTAGTTCACGGCACCGGGAAGCTCACCACGGAGACACGGAGAGGAGCGGGCGAGGGGAGTGGTCGATGGCGCTTCGGCCACTGGTGACGCAGTGAAAAGCCCCCGCAGCGCCTCTCTTCAGAGCAGGCACAGGGGACGGAGCAGACCCGGAAAGTACACCACGGGTACACTGAGGCACGGGGAGGGAAGGGAGAGTAGAGGCGGCTGGTAGACCGAGGCGAACCCCGGATCTCCAGCCGCCGCAGGCGGCAACTCCGCTGACGCCGCCAACCGGTCTCCACGAACAAAACCGGTGACTCCGGATGGCACCGCTCCGTCCAGGCCCGGAGGGCCTTCTCGCTCGTGGTAGGCCGGTGCCTCGGCTCCGGCCGGACTCCGGCGCCAACGCGACGGGGTTCGTGCCTCACCCGACGAGACCCGGCCGCCCCGGGCCAATGAGTAACGGGAGAGCTCCGGGGTGCGGCGTCTTCGTGAATCGCGCGGGGGAGCGTCCCCGGCGCCGGCTCAGGAGGGGCCGCCGCTCCCCCGCGCCCCCGGTACCGCGGCGGCACTGCCGCTCGGCGGGTGGCCGCCCGACGGCCGGTCATAGATCCGGATCCAGTGGGTCCGGAACTTGCGGTCGACGGGCAGGTTCACGTGCTTGAGCGGCATGTGGCATGACACGCAGCCGGATTTCGTGTTGACGGGGCAGAGCTTCTCGTGGTCCGGCTGGCCGGAGTGGCAGCTCATGCAGGGGCCGTCGAACGATTTCACCTCCATGCTGTGCGCGTTGTGGCAGGTGATGCAGGAGAGGCGGCCGCTCGATTCCGTATAGCACTTGCTGATGGAGAGGGCCGGCGCCGCGAATCGGGGCAGGTCGGGATAGGCGGCGAGCTGTCGGTTGTCCATCTGGATCGGCGCGCGGTGGCACTCGCTGCAGAGCGTGGTGATCGCCTCTGCGCCGATTCCCTTCAGACTGTAGATCTTGCCGGTGCCCCGGTTGGCCTTCACCGATTCGACATGCTCACGGCCGGGTCCATGGCACCGCTCGCACCCGATGTTGAAGAGGGACTGCTCCGGGTGCACGGTCCGGCCCT
>CAYQDT010000850.1:0-2388 GCA_964416225.1 uncultured bacterium | reverse complement strand
GGTGGCGATCTTGTCCATCTCATCGATGAACACGATGCCGTCCTGCTGCGCCCGCTCGATCGCCTCCCGTTTGACGGCATCCTGATCGATCAACTTCCGCGCCTCTTCCCCGATCAGCGCCTCCCGCGCCTCTGCCACGGTCATCGTGCGCGTGCGCTTCCGGCCGGGCATCATGTTGCTCAACATCTCCTGGAAGTTGAGCCCCATCTCTTCCATGTTCTGGTTTGGGAAGATCGGCATTGCCGCCGAGGTGGGACCTTCTTCCACCTCCACCTGCACCTTCCGATCGTCGAGGGCGCCCATCCTCAGCTGCTCGCGGAGCCGGGCCCGGATCCGCTGCGCCTGCTCCTCGCGGCGTTTGAAGCGCTCTTCCTCTTCCGGGGTGCTCTCCCGCCGCTCCCCGCCGCCGAACCCCAGGAAAAACCCGGGCTGCGGAGCCGTCTCCCGCTGGGGCAGCGGGTGGAGGAGATCCAGGATCCGCTCGTCCACCGCTTCCACCGCGCGTCCGCGGACCTCAGCCGTCTTCTCCGTCTCCACCATCTGGACGGCCACCTGCACGAGATCGCGGATCATGCTGTCCACGTCCCGGCCGACATACCCGACTTCGGTGAACTTGGTTGCCTCTACCTTGGAGAACGGGGCGTTGGCCAGCCTCGCCAGGCGCCGCGCGATCTCGGTCTTGCCCACTCCGGTCGGCCCGATCATGAGGATGTTCTTCGGTATGACCTCATCCCGCATCGGCCGCGGCAGCAGCCGGCGGCGGTACCGGTTGCGCAGCGCAATGGCCACCGCCCGCTTCGCGTTCGCCTGCCCGACGATGAATTTGTCCAGCTCCGCCACGATCTGGCGGGGAGTAAGGTCTTGCATTCCGCTGTTGGATACGAGCAATGGGGTGATGACGCGAGCGGTGTCCCGGGACGGCTGCGTGGGCGGAAGTCGCCTCACCCGCCACCAGACATTCTCCTACAGAGACCGGGGGAAATGTCCACTCTCCCTGCCGGAGAGGCGGTTTGACAACCCTTGTGGGAGCGGCGCGCCCGCTACTCCCGCACTTCAGACCGCGGCTCCGCCACGGACTCCAGCGTCGCCACCGTGATACTGCTGTTCGTGTAAATGCAGAGCGAGCTGGCAATCAGCAGCGCCTCCCGGGCGATCGCCTCGGCCGGGAGATCGGTATGGCGGTGCAGCGCGAGCGCGGCGGCATGGGCCAGGCTGCCCCCGGACCCGATGGCCACTACATCCTCGTCCGGACGGAGGACATCTCCGTTGCCGCTCACCACGAAGGTATGCCGGTCATTCGCCAGCACCAGCATGGCCTCCAGCCGGCGCAGCATCCGGTCGGTCCGCCACTCGCGCGCGAAGAGCATTACCGCCCGCTCCAGGTCGCCGCCCGTCTCGCGGACGTGCTTCTCCACGCGGTCCAGCAGCGAAAGCGCGTCCGCGGCGCCTCCCGCGAAGCCCGCCAGGACCCGTCCGTCGGCCAGCCGCATCACCTTCCGCGCGCCATGCTTCACGGCGTGCTCGCCCAGGGTGACCTGCCCGTCACCCGCCACGGCCACCTGGTCGCCCTTACGCACCGCAACGATGGTCGTCGAGCGCATTCGCTGCATCACGCTGTTCGCTCTCCCCGCTCCTCTACCGGGCGGCATCCCGGCCCACGCGGCCGGCCCGCGGCCGAAGCGGAATCCCTCGCGCGCCGATTATACCGACCGACCCACCGGGCGTCAACGCGGCCAGCCGGGGCCCGGCTGCCGGCTCGCCAGGCGCCGGATCAGCCGGCGTGTTCCCAACCGCGCCCGGAGGAAATGGCGCTGCTCATGCCGGCTCAGTTCCGCACGACCTCGAGTCCCCGCACCACGAACTCGTCGATCCGGAGTCCCATGCGGAGGGAAGTCGCCGTCTCGAGCAGCGCGCCGAAGGAGCGCTGCTGCGGTGCGTGCGTTTCGAACAGGACGGGAGCGTGGCCGAACAGCGCGTCCACACCCGTCTCCAGTTCCTCTCGTGTCGTCCAGGAGAGCAGAACCAGTCCCGCTGTGGCGTGGCGCGCGCAGAGAACCGTGCCATCCTGGCCGGCCATCACCCAGAGGGGCTGGCGCTCCGTGAAGCGGGTGGCAATTCGGGGTGCGGTGTCCATGTGGCCTCCTCGGGGCGGTAAGCTCCTTTTGTTACAGATACCCGGAGTCGCTCGCGCAGCAACATGCGGTGCCCGCCCCGCCGCCGAGGAGGTGCAGGGCATGGCGAGGGCATGCAGAGGCGCGAGGGAACTGCCGAAAAAGGGGGACCGGGAGGAGCGTCTCCCTTCGTCAAGAACCCGGCTGCCGGTCTCCGGCCAAACGGCTGGGGGCGCGGTGCACAGGACACCCGCGCCGGCGCGGCGGGTCGGGCCGG
>CAYQDT010000849.1:0-2391 GCA_964416225.1 uncultured bacterium | reverse complement strand
CTGGCGGAGCGTATCCCACCGGAAGCGCGGCTGATCGCGTCGCTCGTCTTCTTCGTCATCGCGCTCTACTTCGTCTACCGCTCCTTCTACGGCATGCGGATCGGTGCAGCGGAGGCGGCCGCGACGGCGCACGAAGCCGGCAAGCGCGTCGCTTCGCACCTGTAGCGGTCAGCCGCCGCAGGGTTCTGCCATGAAGCCAGGGAGGAGCGGATGCGTCCGCTCCTCCCTGCTCCACCCCTCTCCCCGCTCATCCGCGGCCGCCGGCCACGCTCTCCGCAGCCGGATCGGGCCGCAGACTGGCCCGGGCGGCATCGATGGAAATCTCGCGCCGCTTCCGGTCGAGAAAGAGGGACACGTGGGTATAGCCCACGCTCTCCAGCAGATCCAGCGCCAGCTCATACCGGTCCGCGACGCGGTCCGGCGTGTGGGCGTCCGCCCCGATGACCACCGGGATGCCCCGCGCCCGCATCTGCTCCAGGATCGAGGGGCACGGGTTCATCTCCGGCACCACTTTGATGGCGCCGGAGGTATTCAGCTCCATGGCGGTCCCGGCCGCGGCGATCCGGTCCAGGCTGCGGCAGATGGGGTCCATCAGCTCCGCGGGAGCCCAGCACTCCGGATGGAAGTTCTTGATCAGGTCCGGGTGCGAGATCGTGTCGAACAGCCCCGTCTCCGCCGCCTCCGCCAGGTGCTGGAAATAGAGCCGGGTGTACCCCGGGCCGTCGCCCGTGAAGTACCGGTCCCGGTATTCGCGCACCTGCGGATGCACTGACCCGAGCACGTGATGGAACTCCGCCGAGCCCAGCTGCCTCTCCAGCCACGGCTCCAGCCCGGGGCTGAAATCGCATTCCAGACCCAGCCGGACGTCCACCCGTCCCGCCCACTCCCGGCGCGCCCGGGCAATCAATGCCAGGTAGTCGGACCACTGCTCGATCCGCATCCGGGAGCTCTGCGCGTAGCCGTCCGGGAACGGGTTGTGGCAGGTGACGATGATCCCCGCCAGACCGCGCCGCTCCGCGACCGCGGCATACTCTTCCGGCTCGCCCCAGGCGTGGCCGCAGAGCGGGGTGTGCATGTGTGATTCGTAGAGGATCGGAGTGGACATCGGATTGAGGGATCTTCCGGATCTATCGGATCTATCGGATCTATGGGATCTACCGGATCTAGAGGTTCGGCCCGGCGTCGGAATGGGTGAGCCGGCGACGCGCCGAATGATGACGCAGGCGACGGCGCCCGGAGCGCGACTGCACAGCAGACGGGCGGGCGCATCTAAGGGGAAGTATGCTGCCCGCGGCGCACGGTCGCCGCATCGTATTACAGCGGGCCTGAACGCTACCGGAGGTCGAACCCGATGGAAACCCCCTCTCGCCGTTCCACGTGGCGCGCGGCGTGCCTGCTCTCGGGCGCCGTCCTGGCGGGCGCCGTCGGATGCGCGGTGGTCCCGACTGCCGCGCAGAGCGGTCCGGTGCGCTTCACCGTCGACTCCAGCCAGCGTGCCCGGTCCATCTCCCCGTACATTTACGGGTCGAACGCGCCCGACTGGGGGGGCCGCTCCCGCCATCTCACCTTCACCCGCCTCGGCGGGAATCGCTGGACCGCGTACAACTGGGAGAACAATGCGTCCAACGCCGGCAGCGACTACATGCACCAGAACGACGCCTTTCTCGGCGGCGGCGACACGCCCGGCGAAGCGGTCCGCACCCGGGTGGCGGCCGCGCAGCAGGCGGGCGCGGCCTGCCTGGTGACGGTCCCGATGGCCGGCTACGTCGCGGCGGACAAAAACGGCGGCGGGGACGTGAACCAGACGCCGGACTACCTGAACACCCGCTTCGAGCGCTCGCTGCCCCGCAAGGGCGCGCCATTCGCCGTCCCTCCGGACCGGGCGGACCACCGGGTCTACCAGGATGAGTTCGTGCACTGGCTCCGGGGCGCGTTCCCCCAGGCCGGCCAGGGGAGCACGCCGGCGCTGTTCTACTCCCTCGACAACGAGCCGGACCTCTGGTCCGCCACCCACGCGCGGATCCACCCGCAGAAGGTCACCTATGCGGAGCTCCTGCAGCGAAGCGTGGAGTATGCCGGCGCGATCAAGGCCGCGGATCCCGCGGGCCGGATCTTCGGTCCCGCCAGTTATGGCTGGAACGGCTACGTCACGCTTCAGAATGCGCCGGATGCCAATGGGCGAGATTTTCTCGACTTCTACCTCGATGGAATGCGCGCCGCGGAGGCGAAGAGCGGGAAGCGCCTCCTGGACGTGCTGGATCTGCATTACTATCCGGAAGCGACGGGCGGCGGCGTGCGCATCACGGAAGCCAACACTACCCCCGGCGTGGTCGAGGCGCGGCTGCAGGCCACCCGCTCCCTCTGGGATCCCGGCTACACGGAGAAGAGCTG
>CAYQDT010000848.1:0-2393 GCA_964416225.1 uncultured bacterium | reverse complement strand
ACCTCTCGCGGTCCCATCACGGCCGTGACCGCGTACCCCAGCATCACGCCCTGCTCCGGCGAGAGGCAGCGGATCTCGGGGCCCGTGTACCCCCAGGTGTCCGGCCGCACGCCGAACTTCTCGATCGCGTTCGCCACCGTGCAGCTATCATACTGTTTCAGCCGCTCGTAGGCCTGTGGGGAGAGGGTTTTCATGTGGACGTTCAGATGGATGTTCGGATGGGAAGGTGCTGCGGGGATTGGTTTCGCGAGGTTGCCGGGCGCGCCGGGCCGTCGCTACGGGACCGGCTCCGTCAAACGGGAGCCGCATCCCGGAGCGGGACGCCCACTATTTGT
This sequence comes from uncultured bacterium, assembly GCA_964416225.1. Taxonomy (GTDB): domain Bacteria; phylum Armatimonadota; class SYMT01; order SYMT01; family SYMT01; genus CAYQDT01. The sequence goes on along the minus strand of CAYQDT010000848.1, from coordinate 2,058 downwards.
CCGCGCAGACGAGCGGGGCGATGATCCGGCCGTCCCCGTCGAACTGGATGGCTTCCGGCGTCGGGCTGACCTCCAGGTGCGCCTGGGCGCGGGCTTCCTCCAGGAGAGCCGGGCTGATCCAGATCTCGCCCACGTCCAGCGTATTCCGGATGAGGACCAGCTTGAGCGTCTCGGGCGTGGTCCGGACGGTCGTCTTGATGGCGGCCGCGATGCACGCGCGGTCGTTCTCCATGACGCACGGCAGCATCGCGCCTTCGAGGTGGGAGGCCGTCAGGCAGTTCGCGTACGTGGAGCGGAGGTCGATCTTTTCCAGCACCCGGAGGGAGATCACGTCCGCCAGCCCGATCCCCGCGGCATTGCCGTGCGTCTCGGGAGTGAGGTCCAGCACGGCCACCTTCTGCACCCGCGGCGAATCCGAGTACTGCGGTCCATTGCTCCGGACAAATCGTCCGCAGACGTTGGGGTCCATGCCGCTGCCGCTGATGTTCTTGCCGATCGCCTGGATGACCACCACGTCCAGCTTCTCGAACGGAAGGTTCGGCATCAGCGACCGCGCCTCCGCCAGGAGCTCCTTTTCTCGCTCCTCGAGGCCGTCCGGCAGCACCGCCTCGATCCGGGCGGGCTCGTCATAAGCGTTCTCCACGATCGCCAGCCCGAACGCGATCGGCTGCGTTCGGAGCACCACGCGCGCGGCGGCCGGGATCAATTCGTGGAACTGGTCCATGCCGAACCGGTGCGTCGTGTCGGCGCCGTGCTGCTTCCCCATGCCGATGACCATCATCTTCATGAGGCCGCTCTCCACCGGACCGCGGAAGCCGGTGTGCGGCTTCACGCGCCCGATGGGAATGATGGCGTCCGCGCTCATCGCGTCGACGGAGCAGAACACCGGCATCCCGCCGGGTACGCTGCCGATCTGGCGCGTCTCCAGAGACGAGCGGATCGGCGCGTCCATCGCCTCCGGCGTGACGCCGTAGTCGGCCAGCACCCGGAGCTGTCCCTCGGGGGTCGCGCCGCCGTGGCTCCCCATGGCGGGAATGATGAACGGCTCGGCGCCGAGAGCCCTGACTTCCCGCACCACCGCGCGCACGATGGTGGCGATGTGGGCGATCCCGCGGCTGCCGACACAGAGGCACACCTGCTGTCCGGGCCGGAGCCGGTCTTGAACCTCGGGACGGGCAAATTCCGCGGCAATGGCCGCGTCCAGATCTTCGATCACGTGGCGGGCAAAGCGCTGCCGGACACGGTAGACGTTGGGGATGGGTGTGCCCGCCAGTTCGCGGGCGAGACCGGGCCCCACCTGTTCGGAGATGGAGCCTACGTGGTCCATCCAGGGAAAGCGGCTGTTCATGCTGTACTCCGGCGCGCTCCGATGCGCCAGAGTGCTTGTTTGGAGCGGGCGCCGCAAGTTCCTGCCTCTGGATCCCACTGCCGGCGGATCCGGTCGAACATCGGTGCCCGTGCCGGTGATCGCGCTCCCAGCCGGCGGGGTGTGACGAGCGAAGGCCGGAACCGGGGACGGGCCGCGCGGACGAGTCCGGCGGACTCATCGGTCCCAGCGGAAGCGGCTCAAATCGAGGCGTAGCTCCTCGGTAACGGGGACCCCTTCCTCACGCAGCCGCTCGGCCTGATTCCAGGCGCTCTTGGGCGACGAGCGCGGCGAGATGCCGCCGCTCCGGTTTACCACGCGCCACCACGGCGTGACCTCCGGGTTCTCCAGCGCGTGGAGCGCCCAGCCCACCTCCCGCGCTCCGTGCGGCTTTCCCGCCAGGCGCGCAACATCGCCGTAGGTCGCCACGCGTCCGAAGGGAATGGTCCGGACCACGGCATAGATGCACTCGCGGAACTCCTGAGACATCGGCTTCCAATCCTGTGAGCGGAAGCACCGCCGTCCCCACGACCGGCAGGTCGCGCGCCCCGTCCGTGCCGGACGTACGGTCGACCGAGCGGGTCCGCACCTCCACGGCGCCATTCGCGCGCTAGCCGGCGCGCGAATGGCGCCGCGGGATTACGTGAGCGTGCAGGGGTCGAACAGCCGGCGGTGCTCCTCCAGCGCCTCCC
>CAYQDT010000847.1:0-2396 GCA_964416225.1 uncultured bacterium | reverse complement strand
GGCGTCTTCACGGACCGGCCGGGGGCGCTCACCAACGACTTCTTCGTGAACCTGCTCGACATGCGCACGGCGTGGAGGCCGTCGGGCACGAAGGGGGACCTGTACGAGGGCCGCGATCGCGCCTCGGGCGAGGTCCGGTGGACCGCCACGGCCGTCGACCTGGTGTTCGGCGCGCACTCCCAGCTTCGAGCGCTGGCGGAGGTCTACGCCGGCGACGACGCACAGGCGAAGTTCGTGCGGGACTTCGCGGCCGCGTGGGACAAGGTGATGAACCTGGACCGATACGACCTGCTCGCTGAGAAGCGGAGCGGCCGCCGGCGGGAAGCCACGTCCGGTTGGTAGGCGCGCGGCGCGTAATGCCGCGGCCGGCTGCGGGCAGCCCTTCGGGGATCGCCCGCAGCCGGCCGTCTTACAGCGGAACCGCGGAGCGGGAGAACCTTTCACCACGGCGACGCGGGGACGCGGGGTCTGAACGCCGGCCGGTCCGCCCAAAGAGAGCGTCCGGACGGAGCCGGACGCCACGGGGGCACGATCGGTGAACCCGAAACGCGTTCGGGGTGTCACTCCGGCACGGAATCCGGTTGCGGCTACCGGCCTTCCGTAAGGGCGGCGGGGCACCGGTCAGCCGGCGTCCGAGCCGGTGAGCGGTATCTCCCGCGGGAGGGGAGCCGGCGCCTCTGCCCGAAGGCTGCTGTTCGCACATGGGTGGGCCCGGGCGGCCACCCATTTCCCGAAATCCGACCCCTCCGGTCACCCTGCGCCTTCAGCGCGCTGCGATCGAGCCGGGCGGCGCGATTGCGGCGAATCCCTCGCCGGGAGGAGGTTCCGCCCGCTCCCCGGCACAATCCGAAGAAGGTTACGCGCCGAGTCCCCTTGCCGCACCGCGTTCGCCTTCGGCGCCCTCACCCGGCTCACCCCTATGCGTCTCTTCCCGCACCTCGCGCCCCTCACCCTCGTCACCCTCCTGGCCGCGGCACTGCTGGTGGTACCGGCGGCCCAGGGCCGGCCGCCGGCCTCGACGCTGACGCTCTGCGCGGCGCCCGACAACGACCTCCACCAGGCCCTGCTCCGCTCCGGGGTACGGCACGCCCGGCTGGACACGCCGGAACAGGCGGTCGAGCGGGCGCCGGAGGGCTCCGGGGTGTTGATCCTGGGCGACGGCTACCCGGAGCGCCCGACCCCGGTTTCGGCGGAGCTGCTCCGGCGGGCGGACTCCCGGCGGCTCCGGCTGTACGTGGAGAACGCCGCCGGCGTTCTGGGTGTCGGCGAAGGGCCGCCCCGCGCCACGCAGTGGGAGCGGCTGGTGGTCTCGACGCCCCGCTTCGGCGCGGGCGCGCCCGCGGGCCGCATCCTGGCACTTCCGGACTGCCGCTACCGCCCCAGCGTCCCGCCCCCAGGAGCGGAAGTGCTGCTGGTGGCGGCGCGGGTGGCGGGCTTCGACCAGGCCGTGTTCGGCGCGCCGCCCGGGAGCCCGCCGGTCCTGTACTCGCTGCCGGGCGGGCGGGTGCTGGTGGCGACCACCGCTTTGAGTCACATGGTCCGGGGCCGGTACGCCCCCGAGCGGGAGTGGGCCGCGGTGTGGTCGTACGTCCTCGGCGCGCTGCGCCCGGGCGAGCCCGCGCCGCGCCTGAGCTGGGCGCCGGACGTGCGGCCGGCGTATGGGCCGGAGGAGCGGCTGCCGCGCTCGGCGGAGCGGGAGGCCCTCCGCCGCGGGGTGCGGTGGGTCCACCGGTCCGGGCTCTTGCTGGACGGCCCGCGCGAGGGGGCGGTCCACGCGCTCCTCCGGCAGGGCGCGGAGACCGCCCCGCGCTCCGAGGCGGCCGGGGAGGGGGACGGGTCGCGGGGCATCCTGGAGGGCTACGCCTCCGGAATCCGGTACGATGGAAGCCAGGTGGTCCGCCTCCCGCTGCGGGCGGATTGCCAGGCGGAGAGCGCTATGGTCCTGGCCGCCGGCTGGCAGGCCGCGCGGGACAGCGCCTCGCGGGACGTCTCGGGGCGGCTGCTGGAGTACCTCTACCGCACGTCGGGGATGCACGGCGGGGTCCGGGGCGACCCGCGCCACCCGGCGTTCGGCCTGATCGGCTGGGGCGCCGTGGCCCCCGCCTGGGAAGTGGCGACGTACGGCGACGACGAGGCGCGGGTCCTCCTGGCGAGCGGGGCGGCGGAGGCCTGGCTGGGAGAGCACCGGTGGGACCGGTCGCTCCTGCTGGCACTGCTGGCGAACCGACGCACCACCGGGCGGCGCGGCTTCCGGGGCGACCGGATCGATCTGCCCGCCCTGGAGCGCCGGGGCTGGAAGGCGTTCCACGACGCGGAGACGGTCAACTACTCGCCCTCCTTCGAAGCGTATCTCTGGGCCTGCAATCTCTGGGCGTACCACGTCACGGGGGAGCGGG
>CAYQDT010000846.1:1756-2397 GCA_964416225.1 uncultured bacterium | reverse complement strand
AGCGCCCCTTTTTCGTCTTTTCCCTTGACAGCGAACACCGTTGCTCCGTGGTGAAAATCCGGTCTCTCCTCTCCGTGCTCTCCGTGGTGAACACTCCGTGGTGAAAAATCCGGCGCCTTCCGGTGTTCATTGCGTTAACACTCCTGTATGCCACAGGTTCGACCAGAGTTCGGAGAAGCGGTCCGGCGTGTTCTGTCGGAGCAGGGGCTCACGCTGCGCGGCGCGAGCCTCCGCACGGGGCTCAACCACGTCACCGTGATGAACATGACCAACGGCGTCGTGCCGCGGTCGGAGACGGTCCTTCGCTTCGCCCGCGGATTCGGGCTCCACGTGAACCACTGGCTGGAGTTGGCCGGCTATGAGCCGCTGGACGGGGGTGCCGAGGAGCGGGCGGACGCCCTGATGCGCCTGATCCGCCGCTACGCGGAGCTGCAGGGGCAGTACCCGGACAAGCACTTCCCCATCCCCACTCCGGATGGCGGGCTGGACCGGCTCACCCCCGAGGAGGCCGACTCGATCATGGATGACCTGGCCGATAAGCTCCGACGCGGCGTCCTCTGATCCATAGGACGCTCTCGCGCCGCCCCCAACGCCGCATCCGCTCTTCACTTGCTGTCCGACACTGGCTGAATAGTTACCGC
>CAYQDT010000846.1:0-1746 GCA_964416225.1 uncultured bacterium | reverse complement strand
GCATCCCCGGGCCGGCCCGCCAGCAGTCCTGCTGCGCAGACGTCCACGGCGGAGATCGATCCGTGCGCGATAACCGGACCTATATCGTGGAGCAGGACGAAGTCGAGACGCCGTTCCGGACGGCCGAACAGGCGCTCGAGTTTATCCGCCAGACCATGGCCGGCGAGTCCGTCGACCTCTGGGTCTTCGTCGACTGCGGGGTGCGCCCGAACCGGCTCCGGCGCCTCTTCGGCTTCAGCGAGCGGAGCGTCACGCCCTGCTTCCAGCTGCAGAAATGCGGCGACACGGCCACGCTCACCTTTTTAGACGAGCACTGGAGCGAGTACCGGGCGCTCGATCCGCACCGCCCGGCCGCGGTCCGCGACGAGGTGCGGCGCCGGCTCTCCGGTGGGGAGCTGACCCCCGCCGATCCGGAGGAGTGCATGACGGCCGCCCGTGCTCTCGACGCCGCGCGAGACTTTCTCCTGAACGGGTCGCGTCCCGATTGGCTCTCCTACCGGTACGTGCGGTGACGCGGGCGGCGCACCCGGGAGCGGCAGGAGCGTGGGCCCGCCGGCCGGAACAGATCTTCACAGCGGCCTGGAGACCCACGGTGCTCCGGCCCCGGAGCGAAGGAAACCGATGGCGGACGACTCACGCATCTCGCGGCGCGGGATATTGGCCGGGTTAGGAGTGGCGGCGATGACGGATCCGGTGGGCGGCCGTGCCGGGGCGGACGGCCCCGCCGGCGAGACCCGGGCCGTGCGCGGCTCGGCTTACAAGAAGCGGCTGCAGCAGTGCCTGGGCGGGGAGTGGCCGGACAGCGGCGCGCTGGACCCCATCGTCGAGCGAACCGAGCAGAAGGATGGCTACCGCCTGGAGCGCCTCACCTACCGGGTCGAGCCGCATGAGCGCATCGCCGCCTACCTCCTCGTCCCGGACGGCGTCACGAGCAGCCGCCGCGCGCCCGGGGTCTGCGTCTGGCACCAGCACAACGGCGCCTACGAGATCGGCAAGGACGAGCCGGCCGGTCTCAAGCTCGGCCCGATGCACCACACGGGGGTGGCACTCGCTCGCGAGGGGTACGTGGTGCTCTGCCCGGACGCCGCCGGCTTCGGCGAGCGGAACGGGCGGGGTAGGCTGAACGGGCGCAATCTCGAGCAGTACCTGTTCGGCATGTACGTGGTCGACGGCAGGTGCCTGGCCTGGAAGAACATCCTCGACATGCGCCGCGCGGTGGACCTGCTGGCGGGCCGGCCGGAGGTCGATCCGGGCCGCCTGGGCTGCTACGGCCACTCCATGGGTTCCACCCACACCTGGCTGGTGGGGCCCTGGGAACCGCGTCTCAAAGCGCTGGTCGGCAACTGCTGCATGCCCACCTACGCCGCCATGGAGCGGACCGACCTGCTCCACTGCTTTCCGAACTATATCCCCGGCTGGCGCCGTCACGGCGACATTCCGGACATCGTGGGAATGATCGCGCCGCGCGCGCTGCACCTGAACTTCGGCGAGACGGATAGCGGCAGCCCGATTGAAGAGGTGAGGAGCGGAATGGAGATCATCCGCCGCGCCTACCGCGCCCGGAACGCCGAAGACCGCTTCAGTTACTACCTCGAGCCGGGCTCCGGCCACGTCCTCAGCGAGGAGATGCTCCGCCGTGTCAAGGCCCACTTCCACCGGTATCTGAAAGAGGAGCGCGCCGGGTGTGACCGCGATCCCGGATCGGTCCCTCGCGGGGAACGGGCCCGCGGCGGTCGAGCCCTGCGC
>CAYQDT010000845.1:0-2404 GCA_964416225.1 uncultured bacterium | reverse complement strand
CCGGTTCTATCCGAAGCGGATGATGGCGGAGCAGCTGTACGACAGTATCAGCCAGGCCACGGGAGTCTTCCTGCCCGGAGCCGCGCTGGCGGCGCGGCGGCGCCAGGCCGCACAGCTGCCCGGAGGGGAGAAATTCGCGAAGTACGGCGCGGGAGCTCTACCGGAGGGCGGTCCGCTGCGGATTATGCAAATTCCGGCCATGGGTCCGGGACAGGGACAGAACGGGGCCAACGCGGCGGCCAGCTTCCTGAGCACCTTCGGGAAGCCGCGCCGGGAGGTCGTCTGCGAGTGTGAGCGGTCGTCGGATGGAAACATCGGCCAGGCACTGGTCCTGATAAACGGCCAGGAAGTCAACCAGAAGATCTCCGCTCCGAACGGGCGCGTGCAGACCCTCGCCGGCTCAGGCAAACCGGACAACCAGGTGATTGACGACCTGTACGTCGCGACGCTCGCCCGCCACCCGGGAGTCGACGAGCTGAACGATTCCCTCAGCATGCTCCGCTCCGCCCGATCCCGCTCCGAGGGAATCGAGGACGTGATGTGGGGGCTGCTCAACAGCCGGGAGTTTCTCTTTATCCATTAGGCCGTCATGAAGCCGTTAGGCCTGCACGGGAGGTGACCCATGAAGACCCTGTTTCTGAACGAGCGATCGACGACGAACTGTGAAGGCGTGACCCGGCGCGACTTTCTGAAGGTGGGCGGCCTGTCGTTCTTCGGGCTCTCCCTGCCGCAGGTCCTGGCGCTCCAGGCGGCCTCGGCGGCCTCGCAGAAGGCGGAGGCGATCATACTCCTCTGGTGCTCCGGGGGGCCGAGTCACCTGGACTCGTTTGATCCGAAGCCGGACGCGCCGGCTGAGTACCGCGGCGAGTTCAAGGCAATCCCGACCCGGGTGGACGGAATCCAGCTCTGCGAGAAGCTGCCGGAGACGGCGAAAATCACGGACAAGATCGCCATCATCCGCTCCCTCACCTCCAACATTGCCGCGCACGAGCAGGCCAGCCAGTACCTGCTCACCGGCTACCGGCCGCTGCCGACACTCGAGTACCCGAGTTACGGTGCCGTGGTTGCGAAGGAGCTCGGCGTGCGGAACAGCATCCCGCCGTACGTCGCGATCCCGGATGTGGCCCGGGCCGGGCAGGCCGGCTTCATCGGCTCCGGGTACAACGCGTTCACGGTTCCGGATCCTTCCGCGCCCAACTTCCAGGTCCGGAACATCAACCCGCCGGGGCGGGTGGACTCCGACCGGATGGCGCGCCGGCGAGCCTATGCGGACCGTCTGAACCACCGGTTCGAGGGGGCGCTGCCGGATGGCAGCGTCAAGGCGGTGGACACCTTCTACGAGCGGGCGTTCGACCTGATCAATTCCACCGACGCGAAGAAGGCGTTCGACGTCTCCGCGGAAAGCGACGCAACTCGGGAGACCTACGGCAAGACCACTTACGGCCAGGGCGCCCTGATGGCGCGGCGGCTTGTGGAAGCCGGGGCTCGCTTCGTGACCGTCTCCAAGGGCGGATGGGACACGCACCAGAACAACTTCCAGACCCTCGGCAACCGCCTCCTGCCGGAGATCGACCGCGCGTTCGCGGGACTGGTGAACGACCTCGAGCAGCGGGGAATGCTCCAGAAGACGCTGGTGATCGTGGCCGGCGAGTTCGGCCGCACCCCGCTCATCAACCCGCGCGGCGGGCGGGACCATTTCTCCCGCTGCCGCTTCATCACGTTCGCCGGCGGCGGGGTGAAGGGCGGCCAGGTGATCGGTAAAAGCGACGCCAGGGGGTCGGAGGTCGTGGAGCGGCCCGTCTCCATCGAGGATGTGGCCACCACCCTCTACACCGCCCTCGGCATCGACTACGCGAAGCAGTACATGACGCCCACGGGGCGCCCGATTCATCTCGCCGCGGGAGGCAAGCCGATCGCCGAGCTGTTCGGGTAGCCGCTCTCAGGACAGCCGCTCCCCGGAAACGCGGTGATTCGCAGAGCGCCGGAGTCTCGCCTGGGACCTCCGGCGCTGCTTCTCCGCCCCCTCCACGGATTTCCTGGGCAGGCCATTCGCACCCGTCAGACCACGCCCCGGCGCGTCTCCGCGACGACGTAGTCCACCACGGCTTCCATCCGTCCGGTCCGCGCGTAGATCTCTCGCTGCCGCTGGGCGCCGGTACCGCGCTCCCGCACTTCCCGGACCAGGGTGGAGACCTCGTCCCAATCGCCCAGGGCCTCCAGGCTGGGGCGGAGGAACCGGAGCATCCCCTCGATCAGCTCCGGCGCCGGAACGCTGCGGCACTCGCCGACGTCGATCAGCTCGCCGTCCAGCCCATACCGCGCGGCGCGCCAGTGTGCGGCCCGCAGCAGCTCCGGCCGCGCGCGGGAATACGGCTCGGCCCGCCGCTCCGCCTCTCCGCAGCGA
>CAYQDT010000844.1:0-2412 GCA_964416225.1 uncultured bacterium | reverse complement strand
TTCACCCGACCCAAGACCCCCGCGGGCTCGACCCTCCACAACCTCCTGCAGGAGTGGGACTGGTCAGCCTTGGAAACCAGCTCCGCCACTGGGCGGCAGCGGTGGAAGCGCAACTGGGGATCAGCACCGAGGGGGCGGAGGAAGCGCTGGCGCACGACGGCAAAACACTGCGCGGCGCCCTCAAGCTGGAGGTGACGGCGACGGTCACGGCGTTGGGGCACCGTCTGAGCCTCACCGCCGGGGCGGCCGAGGTGCCCAAGGGAGATGAAATCGCCGCGGTCGAGGCGCTGCTGGAGAAGTTGGTGCTCGTGGGAAACGTGGTGACGCGCGATGCGCTCCACACCCAGCGCCGGAGGGCGTGTCAACGAGATTCGAAAACTGGTTCTCCCGCGCTTCTGGTGATCGGTGCCAAAACGTGGCATAGCGGCCCGCGCGAACGGGAAGCATGGCCGCATGTTACCCGCTGATGCGTGGCTGCCGGACGCCGCACTTGTCCGGCTGGAGTACATCGCCGCCGAGGCGGACGGCCTCACCCTGGTGCTGGCTGCGCGGCGAGAGGCAGTTCCGTGTCCGACCTGTGACCGCGTCACAAACCGGGTCCACAGCCGGTACACCCGTACGGTCGCCGACCTACCGTGGAGCGGCTGGCCCGTCCGGTTACGGCTCCGGTCCCGGCGCTTCTTCTGTAACAGGCCGGACTGCGGCACGCGCATCTTTGCCGAGCGATTGCCGGGAGTGGTGGCCCACTATGCCCGGCGGACCGCACGCGAGAGCCACCTGCTGGAGTTTCTGGCTTACTTTGCCGGCGGTGAGGTGGGGGCGCGGTTGGCGCAGCAGTTTCAGGTCGCCACCAGCCCGGACACCCTACTCCGTTTGCTGCACCGCCGGAAGCTGGGCGCCGTGGAGACGCCGCGGGTGCTGGGAGTGGACGACTGGGCCTTCCGCCGCGCGTGTGTCTATGGCACGATCCTGATCGATCTGGAACGGCGGCTCCCGGTGCACATCTTGCCGGACCGCCGCGCCGAGACCCTCGCCGATTGGCTGCGCGAACATCCCGGCGTGGAAGTCATCAGCCGGGATCGCAGCAACGCCTACGCCCACGGCGCACGGGAAGGAGCGCCGGAAGCGGTGCAGGTGGCCGACCGCTGGCACCTCGTGCGCGATCTGGCGGCCGCACTGGAGGCGTTGCTGCAAGGCGAGATCGAAACGCTGGCCACCGTGGCGAGGGCCAACCCAGGAACCGAGGACCCACCGGACCCGGAGGAGGGCCTGCCGACCCGACCCGCTGGAGTCGATGCCGCGGAAGGGGTCGCAGCAAGCCCACCCGTCTTGGCGCCATCCGAGCCTCCGGTCGACGTGCCCGTTGCGGATGGTGCGCCAGCTACGTGGCGACAACGGCGTCACCAGCAGGTGTGGGCGCTCCAGCAACAAGGGTACAGCGCCCGCGCTATTGCGGCGGCACTCGGTCTTTCCCGCAATACCGTTCGGCAGTATCTACGTCAGCCTATACTCGTCGGGCGTCAGCCCCGCCAGGCACGAGCCAGTCCACTCACGCCCTACCAAGCATGGCTCCGGGAGCGCTGGAACTCCGGCGAGCGGAACGCCTGCCGGCTGTGGCAGGAACTCCAGACCTTGGGCTTCACGGGCTGCTATTCGACCGTGGTCCGTGCGGTGGCGCCCTGGCGCGCCGCGCTTCCCACTGCGGAACGCCGCCGCAAGACAAACAGCGCGCCGCGGTGGCGCCTACCTTCACCCCGGAGTGTGGTCTATTGGCTCTTGCGGCGGGACGAGGACCGGAAGCCCGCGCAGGTCACGTTCCTGGACCGGTTGGCTGCGGCCTCTCCCAAACTCCAGCAGGTCCAAGCGGTGGTAACCGAGTTCCTCACCCTGGTCCGAGAACGCCGAGAAACGGACTTCGACCGCTGGATGGCGACGGTCCAGGCCTCCGGCATCGCCGAGTTGCAGGCGTTCGTCACCTCGCTCCAGCGCGATCAGACCGCAGTCCGGTCCGGGCTGTCCCAGAGTTGGAGCAACGGGCCGGTGGAGGGGCAAGTGAACCGCCTGAAGCTGATCAAGCGCCAGATGTACGGTCGCGCCAGCTTCGCATTGCTCCGCGCCCGCGTGTTACCGCCCGCCGGCTGGGGTTAGGGGAGTTGGTGCTGCCAGCAATCGAGGCCTTGGTGTTCAGTTCGGCATTGCCAGCCCTGCTCCGGCCTCACCAGAAGCGCGGGAGAACCAGTATTCACATCTCGTTTTCACCATGGGGCGAGAACCGGATTCGAACGGTCACGTTGTAGACAGGGGACGGGAGCAAGAAAGCGTCCCGTATACGAGCGGCGAGTCCATGCACGATCTCGCTGCGGGTATCGTTCTCGGTATCGCGTGTGGGTTAGTGATCCGCTATTTGCTCGG
>CAYQDT010000843.1:0-2423 GCA_964416225.1 uncultured bacterium | reverse complement strand
GTATGCCAGCGGGGCCCGGCCGCCGGCCGGCAGCCACGATTGATTTCCGAAAGCCTCCGTTTGATCGCCGAAAAGCCGCGGCACCACCAGGGTCCAGAGCTGCGCCGGGGGCATCGCCGCCGACTGGACGGAGGCCCACGGCACCCGCCCGCCCCGGTCCGTGCGCGGGACGAACTCCAGGGACGGCAGGAGGTGCCCCAGGGCGAGCAGCACGGCGAGGGCCGCTGGAAGGAGCAGCGCACGCCCCAGGTTCCCCCACCGCGGCACCCTCTTTCCCCCGGCGTCGCCCGCCAGGCGGACGACTGCCCAGCAGCCCCACACCAGCAGTGAGTATTCGGAGCTCTGGCCGTGGCCGCCCAGCACGTTCAGCGCGAGCAGCCCGGCGCAGGCGGCGTACCAGCGCATATCACCTGCGCTGCGGCCCCGCTCCCATGCCCAGAGCGCCGTCGGCAGCCAGCAAAGCGTCCACTGCGTGACGTTGGGGTAGGCGAGCCAGACAATGACGTACCCGTTGAAGGCGAACGCGACGGCTCCGGTGAGTGCGGCCGCCGGGCGCAGCCCGAGCACCCGGAAAAAGAGCAGCGCCCCGAGGCCGGCTGCGGCGAGATGCAGCACGGCGGACCAGCCGAACTGGAGCTCCGGTGGGAGCAGCGCCAGGAGCCACGCCGGCGGGTAGAGTACCGCCCCCTGCTGGGCGGCCAGGAAGGGGCTGCCGCCGTAAACATCCGGGTTCCAGAGCGGAAGCCAGCCGTGTGAGAGCGCCTCGCGCATGTAAACCCGGCGCGGATAGTACTGCTGGATCGAGTCCAGCAGGGGGTTGTGGATCCGCGGAACGGAGCCCCAGAGCTCCCCGGCATGCCGCGCCCACGGCTGCAGCACCGGTAGGAAGTCCAGCGGGACCATCGAGCGCCCCAGGAAGACGTAGGGCGCGAGGAAGAGGAGAACCAGTCCGCCGAGTATTACCGCGGCGAACGTCCACCCGGAGAGGCGGAGCGGGGAAGCGGTGCGATCACGTGCCATCAGCGGATCGTTCGGCAGGCGGATCGCGCGTGCCTGCGGGGACGGATACCGCCTGTTTCCCCGGCTTCGAAACAGGCTGAAATACCCTCTTGCACCCCCAAAACCCCTGTGCTATACTCCGGGACGTCGGGGACGCCGGACCTCACGAGGGCCGATTGAGCGGAACCGGAATAGCGGGTCGTTAGCTCAGTTGGTAGAGCAGCTGACTCTTAATCAGCGGGCCATAGGTTCGAGTCCTATACGACCCATTGCCAATGGGCCGTTCGCGGGTGAGTGGCGGAATTGGCAGACGCGCTAGACTTAGGATCTAGTGGAGCAATCCGTGAGGGTTCGAGTCCCTCCTCGCCCACTACGGTCTGACGTTGGCGGAGCCGGGCAACCGGTGTGGTGCGGGAATAGCTCAGTGGTAGAGCACCTCCTTGCCAAGGAGGGGGTCGCGAGTTCGAATCTCGTTTCCCGCTTCCTGATGACCCACGCGCTCACATGCAGGCATGGCGCCTTTGCGGAGCGCCGGGGGGTTTTTCTCTAACGCCTCGTCGACGCCCGTTTCGGGAGTCGGCGGGGTGTTCTTGTGTGTAGGGGTACATCCTATGCCTGTACAGGTTCAGCGAGAAGATGTCGACCATTGCCGGGTGGCGCTGACCATCCAGGTCCCGCCCGAAGATATTCAGAAGGCGGTCGACTCCGTCTTCAATCAGGTGGCGAAGCGAACCACCGTACCGGGCTTCCGCCCCGGTAAGGCGCCCCGCCACCTCGTCAAGCGCTTCGTGGATGAAGGCCGCGTGCGCGAGATGGCGATGGATCAGGCGCTCAACAACGCCTACCGGGACGCACTGAAGCAGACGGGAGTGGACCCGTACCGGGAAGCCGACCCGAAGGTGGAGATGCCGGAGGAGCAGGCCAACCTGGAAGAGGGCTTCACCTTCAAGGCCACCGTCCCCCTCCAGCCGCACGTCCATCTCGGCGAGCTGGATGGGCTCTCGGCGCGCAAGGTGACCGTCAAGGTGACCCCGGAGGAAGTCGATCGGGAAATCGAGCGGTACCGCCAGCGCCTCATCACCTACCAGCCGACTGAGGAGCCCGCGCAGGAAGGCGACCGGGTCCGGGCGACGGTGGAGATTTCGCGGGACGGTGCCGTGGTGCCGGAGGCCAGCTTCACCGAACCGGCGCTGCTGCAGATCGGCACTAACCTCGAGGGGTTCGACGCCGGCATCACCGGGGCCAAGGCCGGCGATGAGAAGAGCTTCGACTTCACCTACCCCGAGGATTTTACAAACGAAGAGCTGCGGGGTAAGACAGCGACGGCCCGGGTGAACGTGGTCGAGGTGCTTCACGGCGTCCTGCCGGAACTGGACGACGAGTTCGCCGGGAAGCTCGGCCTGGATACGCTGGAGGCGCTGAAG
>CAYQDT010000842.1:0-2424 GCA_964416225.1 uncultured bacterium | reverse complement strand
CGGCCGCAGCACGCGCAGGGACCCCAGTCGTCCGTATAGATGGTGCAGACGGGGCAGAAGAACCGCTGGCGGATGGACGCCGCGCGAAGGGCATGGAAGCTCCGGAGCTCGATCAGGTGCGAGCGGGGAAAGAGGCGCGCCTGCACTTCCACCGCGCCCTCGGCAGGCGGCGCGGCGATCAGCCTCCGGTAGCCGTCATTGTCCAAAAAGGTGTACAGCTCGCCCTTCGGCAGCGCCAGGGCCCACTGCTTCTCCGGCCCGCTCCCGGCCGTGCGCGCGCCGTATTTGCGGGACAGCTCCGCGCCGAGATCGATCAGCTTCCCCTGGAGAGTCACCTCTTTGAGATCACCGTACGGATAGCCCGCGTCTCCGGGCTTCGAATTCTGCGCATACAGAAGCCCGCCCGCGAGCAGCGGCACGACCGCCATTCCGACCAGAAGCCCCGACGCACGCATACCCGTCCCCCTGCTACGCTTTGTCCGTCTCAACCTGGAGCTGGATATCCCGAAGGATGACCACCACGCGCTCGCACTCTTCAAGCGTTCCGGTGAAGGCGACGGCCTTACCGAGCGAGTGAGCTTCGTGAGTGATCCAGACCGCTTTTTCGAGAGTGCAGCCGGTCGCCTTCTGCACCTGAAAGACCACCTGGTCGTACGGGTGCCAGTCATCGTTGTACAGGATGACGACCCACGGGCTATCCAACCGCTCCTCGAGCTGCTCCAGGATGCCGGGCGAAATTCGAATGATTGTTTCGGTTTCCGTAGGCATGATGGTGCTGACCTTCTCGCCGGACGGCTCCGGCACGTCGCCCCTATTCTACTGTACGCGCCGGGGTGAGGGAAGCGGAAAGGTAGCCGCCGTTACCCTCTGCCGGCGCGTACAGCGTCCCGCATCCCTCCGGTCAGCCTCGCCCGCCGCGCCGGATCTCATCCCACCAGTCGTCCAGCCAGATCACCTCGTCCGCATAGCTCTGGAGGTCTGCGGAGACACTCCCGGAGAAGCCGGCGATCCAGATCTCCTTGTGCAGCTCGCTCTTCACGTACGAGATGGCGTCCTCGAAGTCCCCGTCGCCGGCACAGAGGATCAGCCGGTCATAGAGGTCGCGGAACGCCATCTTCAGCATCAGCGTGGCGATGGCAACGTCGACACCCTTCTGCACGTGGCGCTCGAATTCATGGCCGCAGTGCGGGCAGTGGGCGTGCATTCCCTTGAGGGAATAGGACTGGACCCGCATCTTGGGGCCGTCCGGCGGCGCCAGCTTGAGCCGCGTCAGGAAGTGCTCCTGCGCTTCGGATGGCGGCTGCATCAGCGAATCCAGGAAATAGCTCTCGAACAGCTCTCCGCCGTTCCGCTTCTCCAATTCATGCTTCAGGCGGCAGTAGTCCACCCGCTCCGGCGTCGCCTTGATCATGTAGCCGCCATCCACGATCCATACCGTCTTCGGTCCAGCCTGTGTCTCCGTCTCCATCAGTTCCTCAACCATCGCGTCTCGTCGCGCCGCAGTGCGCGCCGGTCGGTTCTACCGGATTTCGCCGGAAAACTCGACAAACGAGAGCGCGCGGCGATTCACCGCAGCCCGGACCGCCTCCTCCAGCGCCGGATAACTCTCCACGCGCTCTCCGGGAATGCCGTACGCGCCCGCCAGCCGTACGAAGTCCGGATTCACCAGGTCGACTTCGCACCTGCGACCCGCGAAGTCCCGGTCCTGGACGCGGCGAATGAGGGCCAGCCCGTGGTTGTTCGCCACCACCACCACGATCGGCAGCCGCTGCTGGACGGCCGTTCCGAGTTCCGCCATCGTCATCTGGAAGCCGCCGTCACCGGCGATGACGCAGACCGGCCGGTCCGGACGCGCCAGCTGCGCGCCGATCCCTACCGGGAGCCCGAACCCCATTCCCACATAGACCCCGGGATAGAAATAGCCGTGCGGCCGGCGCGCGAGCCAGTCCATCCGGCTGCGGAAGCCAGGATAGCAGACGTCCCAGGCCGTGAGCGTGTCTTCCGGCAGTGCGGCCTGGAGCGCCCTCACGAAGGGATGCGCGTCCCCTGCGTCCGTCTGGCTCTTGAGGTCGGCAAACCGCGCGCCCCACTCGCTCCGGGACGGCCGCCCGGAAAGACACGCTCCGATCTGCTGCAGGCCGACCGCCACGTCTCCCACCAGCCCGACTTCCGGGTGGAAGATGCGCCCGACTTCCCGCGGGTCCGCGTCCAGGTGGATGAGCCGCCGGGGCGGGAAGAACCAGGGCCAGCGGGTATCGACCTGGGTGAAGCGGGCCCCGGCCGCCAGCAGCAGGTCGTGCTCCCCGTACGCGGCCGATCCCGCCCGGGAGTTGCTGTCTCCCAGCGACCAGGGATGGGTCTCGGAAAGCGCGCCTTTCCCCATCACCGTGGTGATCACCGGGGCGCGAAGCGCGGAGGCAAGCG
>CAYQDT010000841.1:0-2435 GCA_964416225.1 uncultured bacterium | reverse complement strand
GCGGCCGTACGTTCCCGGCAAGCCGATCGAAGAGGTGGAGCGCGAATTCGGTCTCACCGACATCGTGAAGCTGGCCAGCAACGAGAATCCCCTGGGACCCTCCCCGCACGCACTGGAAGCGATTCAGGGAGCCCTCGCCAACCTGGCGCTCTACCCGGACGGCGCCTGTTTCGCGCTCACCAACGCCCTCTGCAGGCACTGGGGAGTGCAGCCGGAAAACCTGGTGATCGGCAATGGATCGGATGAGATCATCCACTACCTTGGGCTGGCGCTTCTGCGCCCTGGAGACGAGGTACTCACCGGCGATCCGAGCTTCGTGCGCTACGAGTCGGCTGCGGTGCTGAATCAGGCGACGTTCGTGGCGACGCCGCTCGACGGCTTCCGCTTCGACCTGGACGCGATGGCGGAGCGGATCACTCCCCGGACGCGGCTCATCTTCATCGCCAACCCCAACAACCCGACCGGAACGGTGGTCGGGAGAAGCGCGGTGGAGCGCTTCCTGAACCGGGTGCCGGAAGAAGCGCTGGTGGTGATGGACGAGGCGTACTACGAGTACGTGGACGACCCGGAGTATCCCCAGAGCTGGGACTACGTGCGGGAAGGCCGCAACGTCGTGATCCTGCGAACCTTCTCCAAGATCTACGCACTCGCGGCGCTGCGCGTGGGGTACGGCATGGCGCGCCCGGAGATCATCCACGCGCTCCACCAGGTCCGCGAGCCGTTCAACGTCAATTCCCTCGCCCAGGCCGCCGCCATCGCCAGCCTGCAGGACCCGAATCAGGTGCCCCAAAGCTGGAAGTCGAATCTGGAAAACCGGGAGTACCTCTACCGCGAGTTCGAGCGGCTGGGATTACCACACGTCGAGACCCAGGCGAATTTCGTGCTCGTGGACGTACGCCGCCCCAGCCGGCCGATTTACGAAGCGCTCATGCGGCGCGGCGTGATCGTCCGGGTACTGGGCGGCCTGGACAGCTACCTACGTGTCACCATCGGCCGCCGCTCCGACAACGAGCGGTTCATCCGGGAACTGGAAGCGGTGCTGGCCGAGGTGCACAACGACGAGCCGGCCCTGCAGGGCTCCGGCGTGGCCTGATCCGTGTTCCGCTGCGCCGCGATTGTCGGAGTGGGCCTCATCGGAGGCTCGCTCGGAATGGCCCTCCGGGACCGCCGTCTCGCGGACCGGGTGCTGGGGATCCCGCGGCGCGCGGCGACCATCGCGGAGGCGCTCGCCGCGGGTGCCATCGACGAGGGGACCCTGGACGTGGCGCGGGTCGCCGAGGCGGACCTGGTGGTCCTGGCGTCGCCGGTGCTCGCGATTCCACCTCTCGTGGCGGAGCTGGCGCCCCGGCTGCGGCCCGGCACCATCGTGACCGATGTCGGGAGCACCAAGGCAGAGCTGCTGCGGTCTCTGGAGCCGCTCATCCCCCTGGGGGTGGACCTGGTGGGCGGCCATCCGATGGCGGGATCGGAGCGCGGCGGCGTGCTGGCCGGACGGGCGGATCTGTTCAAGGGCGCCGTATACGTCCTCACGCGCTCCGCTCGCTGCGGCGCGGAGGCGATGGGCCGAATGACGGCGCTCGTTCGGGCAATTGGCGCCACTCCCGTGGAAATGGACGCGGCCCCCCATGATGATGCGGTGGCACGGATCAGCCATCTGCCGCACGTGGTAGCGGCTGCCCTTGCCGAGTCGACGGCAGCGGGGCCGGTGCCGGCGGAGGTCCTCGGCCTGCTGGTGGCGGGCGGCTTCCGGAGCACCACCCGAATCGCGTCCAGCCCGCCGGAGACGTGGCGGGACATCTGCCTCACCAACCGGGAAGCGATCCTCGCAGCCCTGGACGACTTCGACCGCTCCCTCGCTGAGTTTCGCGCCGCTCTCGCGGAGCGGAGCGCGGAAGGGCTGCTGGACGCTTTCTCTCGGGGCAAGGCCACGCGCGACGCGCTGGTCCCGCCGGAGCACGCATGAGCAGCCCGCTGCTTCAGGTTGAAAAGCTCTGCAAGGAGTACACCAGCCGGTCCGGATGGCCCGCGGCGCGCGAGCACGTGGTCCGTGCTGTGGATGGCGTCACCTTTCATGTCGAGGCCCGGGAGACGTTCGGGCTGGTGGGGGAGAGCGGCTGCGGAAAGTCGACGGCGGCGCGCTGCATCCTCCGGCTCATCCGGCCGACCGCCGGTCGCGTGCTCTTCGACGGGCAGGACATCCTCGCGGCGGAGGGGCCGCGTCTACTCCAGCTCCGGCGCGAGCTCCAGATCATCTTCCAGGACCCGTACTCCTCGCTCGACCCGCGGATGCCTATTCGCGCGACGCTCCTGGAACCACTGGAGATCCACCGGGTGGGGGACCGCTCGGCGCGCGAGAAGCGGGTCCGCGAGCTGATGGAGCTCGTCGGGCTGCCGGAAGGGGCGCTCGGAAAGTATCCGCACGAGTTCAGCGGCGG
>CAYQDT010000840.1:1370-2440 GCA_964416225.1 uncultured bacterium | reverse complement strand
CCAGGAGGACGCGAGGCGGCTGGCCCCCCCCGCACCAGCGCAGGCGGATCCGTCCCGGCGAAACAAGGGCCACTTCCAGGCGCCTGCTATCGAACTGCTGTCTATTGATCTGCTGTCTATTGATCTGCTGTTTATCGATGCTCATCGTGAGTGGCTGCTCTCAGATGCGAGTGCGAAAAGACCTTCCGGGCACCGCGGGTGACCGTGCGGCCGACGGCCCGCCCGAAACCCCTTGCAATCCCGCCGATCGCGCTGAGATCCTGGTCCAACTGCTCCATGGAGAGGCCGTAGCGCCGGAGCAGCGGCTCCGCCCGCTCCGGCGGGCAGCGGCGGAGGGTCGCCCGCAGCCCGTGCAGCAGGATGGCCAAATCATCGAGCTGCCCCCAGATGGGGATGAAGCCGGGCACCAGATCCACCGGAAGCAATTGATACATCATGCCGCCCATCAGACCGAGCTTCGATGGAGCGGGGATTTCGCCGTCGCGGGCCAGCGCCCAGCCAAGCTTCAGATAGGCAGGTATTCGCCTTACAATCGAGCCCAGATCACGGCTCCAGGTATCCCGGTCGGGCGCGTCTGGGTCGCCGGCCGGCAGGTCCGCGGTGGGTGCCCCGGTCCACGCCGCGATCTCCGAGACCAGGTCCTCCAGCGACACGATCTCCGGGTCCCATTCCACCAGCACATTCCCGGTAAGAGGATTGCACTCGGCACGCCGGGCCCCGGCTTCCCCGGTGAGGCGCGCGCAAAGCCGTGCGCCCGGCTCAGCACCGCGCTTGAGCGCGGGGACATGAACCCTCGCCCGCCCCGGTACGGCGGCGTGGACGACCCGGACGGCAGCCGCGTTCACGAGGCCTGAAGCTCCCGCGGCTGCTCAACAGCCGCGGCGGAGCCGCTCTCCCGGACCCGCTTCTGCCACCGCCGGAACAGGCTCAGCCCGGTCAGGAGCAGCAGGAGCACGGTCCCGACCCGGAAGGTGCGCGTGACCACCATGTCGCGGACCCAGGTGTACATCAGCCCGATCAGGACCAGAGCCTCCACGGTCGCCACGAAATCGGCATGCGGCCCCGGCTCC
>CAYQDT010000840.1:0-1360 GCA_964416225.1 uncultured bacterium | reverse complement strand
CCCGAAGACTGGGCGGAGGCGGCGGCTCCCTCACCGGCACGGACGCCTCGCCGGCCAGTCTCCGGAGCTGCTCCACATTGAACCCGTTCCGGTGCTCGATCAAGAGGCTGCGGCTGGCGGGACGATAGGCGACCGCTTCGATGCCGTCGCCGGCGCGAAGCCGCTCCAGCAGCTCCGCGGGCGGCGGGGCACCCGAGCCTCGCCAGCGGAGCCGGATACGACCCGGCATCACGTGGGCCAACTCCAGAAATGAAGGGTCGGGTGGGATGGCGGGATCCATCTCGCCTCCGAATCTCGCGGAAGGCCCCGGTGGCACCGAGGCGGGGGCACTGTTCCCGGAACAGCAGAACGCTTCGGGGACAGTTGATACCATTCCCTCTTCCCGGCTGGAAATAACCCCAGAGTCAGCCGGCGGTGTTAAGGTTCTGTTAACTGCGCGTTACGGTTGCATTCAGATCAATAGGTTATGCAAGGTTGGCCGACTTCGGAGGTTTAAGAGAATCGGCTCAGGAGAAAACGTTGATCTACGCAGCCGACCGGGAATACAAGCAGCTGAGAAGGGAGCGAAGGCGGACGGCGCCTCAACAAGTTCGTATGCTGCTGCACGATGAACGAGTCCCGAATGAGCACCGCGACCTGTTCGGCCTCCGGACGGAGATGCCTTACACAGCTGCGGAGCGGCGGTACAGCTCCACCGTACAGGCCCGCCTGGAGGAGTTGCTGGAGGGCCGGCGCCACGAGATGCTCCTTCTCCGGCGGTACCACGGCGACGGAAAACGCATGGCGGTCATGCCGGCGCCCCGAGAGGTCGACCGGAGCCAGCTACGGCTCGCAATGGTGGAGCGGATTCTGATCTCGCTGATCTCGTTCGTACGAGACGTATCTCCCGGCGGCCCGGTGTGCCAGTTCGATCGGGACGGGTCCCTCGTGGAGACGCAGTTCTTCTCCACCAAGTACCCGCACGTGGTCATCCTTCGTGAAGATGCGTTCTCGCACGCGACGCGGGAGCCGATCTACACGGAGTGGCGGCTGCGCCGGACGCAGAACCAGCGGATGGAGACCCAGATCAACCGCTGGCTGGAGGTGACGAACCTGGTGATCAGCCTGGTCCGGAACCTGCAGGGCCCGATCTGAGCTGCCGGCATCTCGGCGAATACCCTACCAGCGACCGTACGGTCGTTCGGTTGCCGTCGGGAATCGGGCGGCGGCACCCGTGCCGGTCGCGGAGCGCCAGCCCGGGACGGCGGGCCACCGTCCTCACCGGGGAGGGACCCACTCGCGTACCCCGGTCCGGCACTCGCCCCGGGGGGTGAATAGAATCGGCCCGCCCCAACCTGGAGCGGGCCGGTTCTGATCCGGT
>CAYQDT010000839.1:0-2441 GCA_964416225.1 uncultured bacterium | reverse complement strand
CTCGCTCTCGGAGAGCAGGAGCTGCATCCCGAGACAGATCCCGAGAAACGGCTTTCCGGAGCGTACCGTCTCCCGCACCACGGTAGCCAGCGGCGACACCCCGGCCTCGGAGCGCTCGAGGTTAGCCATCGCCGCGCCGAACGCGCCGACTCCCGGCAGAATCACCCGATCGGCCCGCTCGATGACCGCCGGGTCGGCCGTGATCTCCGCGGCGTGCCCGAGCTTGTGCAGCGCTTTTTCCACGCTGCGCAGGTTGCCCATCCCATAGTCAACGATGGCGATCATCCTCGCACCCCCGGCTCTCTCACGGTAGCCTCTGGCCCGACCCGATCCGGCGCACGGAGTCCCGGGCGGGTGGGGCTGCCTGGGAACGCAGCAAAAAGCCGCGGCGGCCCAGAGGCTTCCGCGGCTCCAACATCTGCGATGACCGGCGTTCCGTCACCAGGCAGGCGAGAGCCGCGGCACCGAATGGTGGTGCCGGTACGCGCCGTGTCCGTGCTGGAGTGCTCCTGTCATCTGCCTACTTGTATCACCGGCCGGCCGGCAGGTCAAGGGGAGGGAGTCGGCCCCCCTCCCGGCTTCCAGGGCAGCACCGCGGCGATGGCCGCCGCGTCCTCACGGGCGGCGCGCTGGTACATCGCCAGGTCCGGTCCCCAGAGCAACAGGCGCGCGCCCTCCTCATGGCAGCGGCGCGCATAATCCAGGCCCGTGGGCATGATCCCGGCGGCCACGCCCGCTTCCCGCGCGGCGCGGAAGGTCCGGCGGATCGCGTCCCAGACGCTCGGGTGCTCGAACTCCCAGGACACCCCCAGCGATTGGGTCAGGTCGGCGGGTCCGATGAAGAGGCAGTCGACGCCCGGGATCCGGGCGATTTCCGCCGCGTTCTCCACGCCCCGTACCGTCTCAATCTGGAGCATGATCAGCAGCTCCTCGTTGCAGTCCCGGAAGTACGTCGTGGGGGCGACTCCGCAGTAGTCGGAGTTGTACCCGATATAGTACATTCCCCGGCGGCCAACCGGCGCATAGCGGGCCGCATCAATCACGGACCGCGCCTCTTCCGCCGTCTCGATCGCGGGAACCATGAGCGCTCGCACCCCCGTTTCCAGTGCCGCGAGGATGTCCGCCTTGTCCGGACCGGCTACCCGCGTCGCGGGAACGATGCCGGCGGCGTCCGCGGCGCGGACCAATCCCTCCAGCTCCCGGAGCGACATGGCCGTGTGCTCGAGGTCACCCAGCACATAATCAAACCCGGCACCCGCGGTGATCCCGACCACGTGCGGGTCCGCGGAGAGCATGATGACACCGACGGCCGGCTCACCGCTGCGGAGCTTTCGTTTGAGAGGATTGGGACGCATGGATACTCGTTTCGTCTGGGCTGGCCCGAAGGCCGGATGGAGCGGCCACGATAGCGGACCGCCGTTCAGGGCCGCAGGGGGTGCCGGAGGCGGCTCCAGGAGACGCGGACCGGCAAGGGGAAGGGCGGCGCTGTGGTAATCCCGGTGGCCCGAGGATGACCCGCGTGCTTAGCTAGGACCCTTCGGCTCCGCGCTCCTTCCTGCCGGGAGCGGGAGCCGGCCGTCCCGGGTTGAATCGCGTGGGAGACTCCACCGCTAGCGGCGGGCAGTGGCTTCGGCGAGGCGGCTCTCGTGGACGGGAAACTCCAGGTGCACGTCCATCGGCTCGTGCGTCACCGTGACGATCGGCTCGGGAAAACGCATCCGTCCGAGGTGCGCGCCGTCGAGACGAAGCTCCGCGGCAACAAAGGAGACAGGATAAACCTGCGGCGGCACCATCGCATCCAGTATCCAGCGGCCGGGAAGCCGATCCTCGACGTCACACGCCACCGGTGTCGCCTCACCCGCCTCATCGATCAGCGTCAGCCAGAGCCCGCGCTTCAAACGCATCACTTCTCTCCCTCACTCCGGTTATTCCGGACACAACACCCCTTACCGGGTTCCCCACCCTCCAAAACTTTATTTTAGCCAGCGCGCCCACCCGGCACAGGGCATCGTTCCGGGCCGGAGTAGCAAGACCCGCCGGGGCATCGCGCGGGAGCCGCGGGCCGTGCACCGTCACGCGCCGCAATCCCCTTGCCCGGCGGAGTAGATTGGGCTACCCTTTCCCGTATGCGGAACTCAAGGACCTATCAGGTGGGCCTCGTGCAGATGGCCACCACCCCGGATCCGGCGGACAACCTCCACCGGGCGCTCGCCTGGGTGGAGCGTGCGGCGGCCGCGGGAGCGCAGGTCATCTGCCTGCCGGAATTGTTTGCTTCGCGCTACTTCTGCCAGGAGGAAGACCACGCCAAGTTTGATCTGGCCGAGCCGATCCCCGGCCCGAGCACGGCGGCGATCGGGGAGGCGGCTCGGCGCCTCTCGGTGACTGTTCTGGCCCCGCTCTTCGAGCGCCGCGCCGCGGGCGTCTACCACAACAGCCTCGCC
>CAYQDT010000838.1:1408-2458 GCA_964416225.1 uncultured bacterium | reverse complement strand
GCATAGTGGTGGCCGTGGCGCTCGAGAGCGACGGGATGAATCCCGCCGCTCGTCATGCCCTGCGGGGTGCCGGCCGGCGCCGGCACGGTGGTGTTCGGCGCTGGCGTGGGGCGGCCATTACCGGAGCGCGATCCTGGAAGTGGTTGCATGTCATCTCGGCGTCACGACGGGATGAATCCCGTAGCTCGTCGGGCCCCTGTGGGGTGCCGGACGATGCCGGCACGGTGGTATTCGGCGCCAGCTCGGGGCGTGCTGCCGCGGGGGCGCGCGGGGGTGGCGGGATGGGCGGCGAGGTGCTATACTCGGTTATCCGGGAGCCATCTCCCGCAGGCTCGCGTAGCTCAGTGGATTAGAGCACTGGTCTTCGGAACCAGGTGTCGGGGGTTCGAGTCCCTCCGCGAGCGTCCCCCATCGGTGTCAGAAAGCGGCCTTTCTCCGTCCGGAGTGGGGCCGCTTTTGGTATCTGCCAGCCGTTTGCCGCGGCAAGCGCTGGGCCGGCAGGATGGGCCGCGAGGAGCGCTTCTTCGTCCGCCGCGCCTGCAACAAGGCGCTGAAGACCACGCTCAAGGCGGAGATCGACGCGGGGGCCGGGACGACGCACCATCGCGACCCGCTACGCGTGCAGGATCCTTAATACTCCACCAGTGCCGGCTCGTCCTTTTCCTGCCAGCCCATCACGTTCGTGTCGTGCAGCCAGAAGAGGGCGCTCTGGCCTTTCTTCTTGGCCTCCTGGGAATCGCTGCGGACCAGCTTCTTCACCTCGTCGATGAGCCGCGCTTCCTCGCGCTCCTCCAGCGGCTGGAACGCGGCGGCCACCGCCACATTCTCGTCGATCTGGTCTTCGCTCTCCATCCCGACAATGGCCACGGACACGCCGGGCAGGCCGAGCGAGTAGCGCAGGGCCAGCTCCACGCTCTTGAACTCTCCGTGTCCCAGCACCTTCATGGCGATCACGCCCACGCCTTTTTCCACGGCCTTCGGCAGCAGGAACTGGTCCGGGGCCGAGACCAGGCGGTCCGCCATGCCGACCGCGCAGAGCACCGTCTCGAA
>CAYQDT010000838.1:0-1398 GCA_964416225.1 uncultured bacterium | reverse complement strand
ATCTCCGGCCGGGCATGGCCCGTGATGCCGATATGCCGCACCAGCCCCCGCCGCTTCGCCTCTTCCAGGCCGGCCACGGCGCCGTCCGGGGCGAGGACCTGCTCCAGGTCCGCCCAGGCGTTGACGGCATGCACCTGGATCAGGTCCACGTGGTCCGTCTGGAGCTCCTCGAGGCTCTTCTCCAGCTCTTCCAGGATGCTGCGCTGCTGCCGCTTGTTGGACTTCGTGGCGAGGAACACTTCCGCGCGGCGCGACCGCATCACCTCGCCGACCACCGGATGGCTGCCGTAGTCCGGCGACGTGTCCAGGTAGGTCACGCCCAGGTCGAGGGCGTGGTGGAGACACTTCACGCCGTCCTTCCGGCTGACGCGCTTCTGGCCGAGGGGGGCGGTGCCGTATCCGAGCAGCGGCACCCGGGCGCCCGTCGCGCCGAGGGTCCGCTGCGGCAATAATCGAGTGGCCATGGACCTTCCTCGTTGAAATCCGGTCGAATCCCGGTTGAATCCCGGTTGAATCTCCGTCGACTCTCGCCGCGGGCCCGCGCGCTGCGGCGCGCGCCGACTCCGCTGAGGTGATACACCGGCGGCGGAAACGGCCAAACCCGGACCGGAAACCGGGCCCGTGGGGCGTGCCGGTGTAACTCTCCGCCGCCGCCCGCGTCTGTTCCGTAGATCCGCCGGCGGGAGACCGTGGGCGCCGCGCGACCGCTCCGGCTCCGCGCCCGACTATCCTCGATGGAGCCCGGACGCCGGTCCCGGATCCCGTCCGCCCGCCCGCCGGCACCCTGAACGCTTTTCCCTCCCGGGGCTACTCATCAGATCATGCGCTCTCCACTCCTTTTCACGGTTCTGCTGCTCGCCGCGGCCGGGCAGGCCCTCTACGCGCCCGGCGCCTCCCGCCCGCCCGCGGAAGCGCGCCGGCCGGCCGAGGCCCCGCGCGCGGCAATGACGGCGCCCGCCCGGGGATCGCTGGCGGCGGGCGATCTGGCCTGGAGCCGCAAGAGCTACGCCGTCGCCCTCCGGGAGTACCGCGCGGCGCTCAAGGAGAAGGCGGTCCCGCGGGACCGGCGCCCGGTGGTGGAGCTGCGGGTGGTGCAGTGCCTGAGCCGGACGGGGCAGTGGGACGCGGCGCTGGCGGCGCTGGACGCGTTCATCCAGCGGAGGCCAGGGAGCATCTGGGAAGCCCGCGGAGAGGCCGCGCGGATGGAGCTCCTTTTCCGGGCGCCGGAGATGGCGTGGAAGGTCGGCGACCGGCTCTACCGCACCGGCAGCGACGAGGCTCCCGCCACTCTCGCCGACGCGCTGCCGGAGCGCGTCCATGTGCGCGAGCAAGACACCCGGCGCGCGCTGGACTCCGGGGAGCGGGACCTGGAGCTGATCGGCGCGCAGGCGCAGGATG
>CAYQDT010000837.1:0-2466 GCA_964416225.1 uncultured bacterium | reverse complement strand
CTGTTCCTGGTCGACCGCGCCAACCTGGGCCGGCAGGCCCTGAAAGAGTTCCAGAGCCTCACCGAGGAGAAGCGAGCCACGGAGCAAGACCTCCGGAAGGCAGCGGAGGCGGCCCGGGATGTCGAAGCGATGCGGGAGCAGTACGAGCGCCAGCTCCGCAAGCTGGAGGTCAGCCGCACGGAGACTTTGAACCGCGCTCGGCAGCAGGCGGACGAGATGCTGCGCGCAGCCCGGCGCGATCTGGACCGCGTGAAGGAGGAGCTGCGGCGCGCCGAGAAGCAGGCCCGGCGCGCCTCCACGGAGCCGGGGACCGGCCCGGCGATCCAGGGGGTCCGTGAGAAGCTGCAGCGGATCTCGGGCCGGGTCGAGAAGCAAGCGGACAAAGTGGAGCGGAAGGTCCCGCTGCCCGCTCCCGCGCCCGCGGATGAGGGACTCACGCTGGACCGCAATCCGCCGGCGCCCGGGGACCTGGTATGGGTTGCCGGACTGAACCAGCGGGGGACGCTGCTCTCCAGCGGGGATGGGCGGGCGCAGGTGCTCATCGGATCCATGCGTACCACGGTTCCCGCGGAAAACGTCCGGCGGATCCTTACGCCCGGCGCGGCGGCGCCGGCGCGGCCCGCCGTTCCCGCTCCGAACGCCACGTCCGACCTGCGCATGCGGGCCCGCGCGAACATCTCTCCTGAGATCCACCTGCGGGGGATGCGGGCCGAGGAGGCAGTAACGCGCCTCGATAGGTACCTGGATGATGCGGCGCTGGCGGGTCTCTCACCGGTGCGCGTCGTCCACGGCAAGGGCACCGGCGCGCTGAAGAAGATGGTCTGGGAGTTCCTCCAGGGCCATCCGCACGTGAGCCGGTACCGCCATGCGGAAGAAGAAGAGGGCGGGTCCGGAGTCACGCTGGTCGACCTGCGGGAGTGAGCGCGGCAGCCCGGATTGCCCAAGCCTCTGCGGGCTGGCGTGGCTCATAATTCGGGGTAGGTAAGAAGTGCGCGTCGGTTCCTTGCCGACCGGAGTCTCGGCACGACGCCGAAAGCGGTTCTGCCTCGAAGCGCCAACCTGATGGATCAAAACATCGAAGCGGACATTCTCGCTGCCTCGCAGCCGCTGAACGTTCCCGGGAGCGGTGAGCAGCGCGTCCTTTCTCCCGTGGCCGTGGAGCGGCTCTCCCGTACGGGAGCAATCCCCCGGTGGCAGGTCGAGGCGATTGGCCTGGAAGCCGGCGTCACTCCTCTCCACTACCTGCGCAACCTCGCGCACTGGCATGCAACGGATCAGGTCCGCCTGCTGCGAAGCACGGTGGCGGCCGTCGGGTGCGGCGCCGCGCTGGCCCGGGCCCTCGAGCTCCTCGCGCTGAATGGCGTGGGCCGGTTTCGCATTCTGGTGCCGTGCCACCGGCCGGAGCTGGCGGAGCAGGCTCGAAGCGCCGCGGAGCAGCTCGCCGGCGCCACCCGCAACCGGAATGCCAGCAGCGAGGTGGAGACGCTGGTGCTTCCGCTGGGATCCGGCAACCCGGCGTCCGCCCTGGAGGGAGTCGACGCCGCGGCGGCATGTCTCGCCGACTCGTCCGAGGAGCAGATGCTTCAGTTCGCCTGCCGGATGCGGAAGCTGCCCCTGGTGCTGGCTGGCGTGGAAGACAACCGGGGCCAGGCAACCACCGTGCTGCCCGGCGACCCGGGCGTGGCTTTCATCTACAAGCCGGTACACCCGCACCTGGAGCCGATGCGCCGGGAGCTTCCGGTCCAGCAGAAGGCCGCGCTGATGGTCGGCTCCTGGCTGGCGGAGCAGACGACCCAGCTCCTCCTGGGCCGCGATGGGGATGAGCTGCTACGCGGTCGGCTCCTCTATGCGGACCTGGACACGGGCGAGATGACCGAATATCCGCTGTGAGTCCGGCCGGGGCCCTGCCAATGACCGCGCTGCAGTCGCGGTCCGGCCGCGAGCCGTGAGCAAGCGCGGCGGTCAGCCCGTCTCCAAAGCCCGGACCTGGAAGAGGCCGGCGCGCACCGTCCGGAACAGCTCCGCCACCCCCGCCAGGAGCAGTACGCACCCGATCACGGAGGGGATCAGGAAGAGCGCGCAGAGCATGACGCACGCCACCGGATGGATGCGCGCCAGGGTGCCGATCGACCAGCCTTCCACCGCGATCGCCCCGAAGAAGAGCAGGAGCAGCAGCGCGGTGAGGAGGGCGGCGCCCCAGGGGGGAAGCCGCTCCGCAAAGTCATGAAAGAGCGCGCGCACCAGCGGCGTCAGCCCGAAGGTGAACGCGTTGGCCACCTCCAGCAGCCGGTCCTCGTCCGCCGTTACCAGCAGGTACCGCATCGCGACCAGGTCATCCCGCGGCACCGCCTCCTGAGCCTGCACGCAGAGCGTGGTGTTGAAGCTCGCCTCGCCCGCGTCCCGGTACAGCAGGTTGCCCAGGGTGTCCAGGCGGTAGATGCGCCCGGGCTTCTTCTGCGAGGGCAG
>CAYQDT010000836.1:0-2467 GCA_964416225.1 uncultured bacterium | reverse complement strand
ATGGCGCTCTACTACGCGCGCCGCTGCGGAGAGGACGCGGACGACCTGCTGCAGGAGGCCTGGGTCGGCCTGCTGCAGGCGGTGCCGCACCTGGATCTCCGCATCGGCAGTCCGGAGCAGCACCTGATCCGGCGCGCCAAGTGGCGGATGCTGGATCATGTGAAGCGTGCGCGGATCCGCCGCTGCGCTCCGCTGGAGTTCATGGAGGCGGAGCCGGCCGCTCCGGCCGCCGACCACGGCCTGGAGACGGCCAGCCTGGAGCAGTTCGTGGCGAGGCTGAAGGCGCCCCAGCGGGCGGTTCTGGAATGCCTGCTGGCGGGGCTCACCTGGCGCGAGGCCGGCCGGGTGCTGGGCTGCACTTCCGCCAACGTGGCGTATTACATGCGCCAGATCCGCAGCGCCTATGCCGCCTGGGAAGGAGAGCCGGGGTAACCGGACGCAACCTCGGCTTCTCCCCCGATCTGATCGGTTAAGGCCGCCTGCCATGCGCCTCGTCCTGATTCCGGCGCACCTCCTGGCGGCGGTGGCGCCGGTGCGGCGCGCTCTGCAGTCGCGGCATGTCCTGTTCCCGGCACGCCGGGCCCCGCAGAACGGAGGGGTGTCGGCAGCGTGCGGCATTGTCACCGGGATGGAGCCGTACGCGCCATGCGCGGACGTCACGGGTCGCGTCCTGCACCGCGGGCAGCCACCCGGCACCCTCTTCTACCTCCGCGTGCGCCGGTTCGGGCGCGGTCCCGCGCCGGAGCCGACGCACTGGCGCCGGGCGGAGGAGCCGCGGTGATTGCCGCAGCCCGGCAGCGGCGGGGACGCGGCGCTATCATTCCGGTGGGGGCAGACCGGTTCCCTTTGATCGCGGTCCCCGAACCGGAGGATAGCGCGCGTGACGACTCGACGCACGATTCTGATTGCCGCCCTTGCCGGCGGGTGCGCTTCCGGCTCCGCGGCATCCGAAGAAGAGAGCGCCGCAAAGGCGGTCGCCGCGCTCGGTGGGGCGGTGAAGCGGGATGAGCGGGCGCCGGGCAGGCCGGTGATCGAGGTTAGCTTCCAGTCCTCAACCACCGGACGCACCATCCGGGACGCGGACCTGGCGATGCTGAGGGGTCTCACGCACCTGAAGGTTCTGTACCTGGGCTACGTGACGGTGACCACGGACGCCGGGCTCAAGCATCTGGAGAGCCTGACCAGCCTGGAAGAGCTGAACCTGCCGGAAACCGGGATCACCGATGCGGGGCTGTCTCACCTGAGTAAGCTCACCCATCTGAAGTCGCTGGGGCTCGTCTTCTGCAAGGGGATCTCGGATGCCGGACTCGCCCACCTCACCGGGCTCAAAAACCTCACCTACCTGAACGTTGCGGGGACGAAGGTGACGGAGGCGGGGGCGGCCGCGCTGCAAAAGGCAATCCCGAAGCTATACATTACCCATTAGCCGCCCGCTTGCCGCCCCGCTCCGGGGTCCGCCCGCTATTCGCGGGCTTTCTCCAGCAGCATGCGAGCGCGCTCCGGACCGCGGCGCCCGAGCGGCTTGAAGACCTTACCCCGGGCCTGGTTGTAGGAGACAAAGAAATGCTCGATCTCCTCGAGGCGCTGGCTATTCAGGTCATCCAGTGAGTGGACGTCCCGCTCGGCGCGCGATTCATCCGCCACCGCGATCAACCGGTCGTTACGCTCGGTTTTCCCCTCTTCCGTCTGCTCGGCTTCAATCACCCCAACCAGGCGCGCTTCGATGAGGCAGCCGACGAAAGCCGGCTCGTCCATCAACAGCAGCACGTCCAGCGGGTCTCCGTCCTGACCGCGAGTGCCGGGAATGAAGCCGAAATCGTATGGGAATTGCGCACCGAGCGGCAGTACCCCGCTCAGCTTGTAAAGCTGCTTTTCCTCGTCCCATTTGTATTTGTTCCGGCTGCCCTTTGGGGTGTCGATCACCACATGGAGCGTCCCGTCATCTGAGGTCGGAGCGATCCGCTCGACTGGCTGGCTCTTACTCATCCTTCCCTCGCTTCGGCTCATCACGGCCCAGGTCATGCATGACCCCGGGGATCTCATCCAGCAGCTCGCGCGCCAGGTAGCCGACGGGGCCGATCCTTGCCGCCAGCCGGTCGCCGGCACGCGCGTGGAGCGAGACGCCCCACACGGCGGATTGGAGGGCGTCCGCACCGCGTGCCGCGAGACCTCCCACAATTCCGGACAGCGTGTCGCCGGAGCCGGAGGTTGCCAGGCCCACATTTCCCGCGCGGTTGACGAAGAGTTCCCCGCCGGGACCGGCGATCACCGTCTCGTCACCCTTCAGCGCCACCACCGCGCCCAGTTGGGCAGCCGTGTCCCGCGCGAGGCGCGGTGGATCGCGCCGCACCGCTTCCCGATCGATGCCGAGCAGGGCCGCCATCTCCCCGTGATGGGGCGTGATCACCGCCCTCCCGCCAAAGCGATGGAGCGCGTCCGGGTGCTCCCGGAGCACCGCCAGGGCTCC
>CAYQDT010000835.1:0-2468 GCA_964416225.1 uncultured bacterium | reverse complement strand
GCGAACACGTCCGCCGCCTGGTACGCGCGCAGCAGTTGCGAGGGGAGCACATGCCCCATCACCCGCACACGCGCCTGCAGCGGATCATCCCGGAGCATGGCCCGGAGCTCCTCCGCCTGCTCGCCATCCCCCATGATCCAGAGGCGGGCGTGCGGCTGGGTCCGTACCACGCGCAGGAACGCGCGCAGCAGCAGGTCCACTCGCTTGTGCGGCGTGAGGCGCGCCGCCGTGACGATGAGTACGTCGCCCGGCTGCAGGCCCAGCTCCGCGCGCAGGAGGACCCGCTCCTCCGCCGGCAGCGGGCGAAAGCTCCGGTCCACGCCATTCGGCGCGTCGGCGATGCGGGACGGGGGGACGCCCATCCGCAGCAGGTCCGCGCGGGTCTGGGCGCTGATGCTGATCCAGGCATCCACCTGTCGCCAGAGGAGCGGAGCCAGCAGGGGAAAGATCCGGGTCCAGCGCGCGTAGGCGTTCAGCTTGGTACCCGGACCCGCGGTGCTGGGCTTCACCACCACGCGCCTGCCGGTGAACAGCCGCGCCGCCAGCGCCGCGGTGACCTCCGGCCCGAAGCCGTGGATGTGTGCCACGTCATACGCGCGCCGGTACCTCACGAGGTGCCGAAAGAGCGCGGCGGCGAACCCCCACTGGTGGGACGCGTGGAGAAACCGCGTGGGGAGATAGCGGGCATAGGAGCGGTGGTGCTTGCCCCGGTCTCGAGCATGGCTCACCAGTGTGACCGGAACCCCGGCACGGCGCAGGGTGAGGGAGACGCGGCGCGCCTGCTGCTGCATACCCCCGCCGCCCAGGTCCCGCTTGAGCACCATCAATACGCGGGGAGGAGCGGTGCGTGCCTCTTCGGAGCGTCCCCCGTACGGCCGCGCGGCGCCGGGTTGCGGGAGATCCATGGTGAGCGGCGCGGCTTCGGGCATCAGTAAGCGGCGGCGGGTACGGCGGAGGACGAGACGCCTCGGAGGACGTCCTCATAGATCGCTTCGATCCGACCCGCCACGCGCTCCAGTGCGTGATCCTCCTCGATCAGGCGATCCAGCCGCCAGTAGCGTTCCCGATCCTGGCCGCTGCTCCAGACGGATTCCAGATGGCGGAGCGCCTGCAGGATGTTGCCGGGGCTCATCTCCCACGTTCCGCCGACGTCACCGAAGTTCCAGGCCATCGCGTCGCGGAGGTTATCCTGGTCGATCACCCCATAACCCCAGAAGCCGACGCCGATCACCGCCACCCCCTGCATGATCGATTCCAGCGCGCAGTAGGAAGCGCCGATAACCACGTGGGCGCCTCCCATGATCGGGACCGGGTTTGGAACCGCGCCCAGAACCCGAACCAGCTCCTTCCCGGCGGCCCGGTTGTACTCCGCCGCGGCCCGGCGGACTTCCCCGATCTGACTGCCGTCGCCCAGGAGGTCCAGGGTGCTCTCCGGAACCGCCTTGCGGAATTCTGCAAACGCCTGAATAGTATTCAGTGCGTTCTGCCCCTTCCGCTTGGACATTCGCCCCACTTTGACGATCCGAAACGGTCCTCCGGTCTCGGGGAAGTGCGGGCGGTGTTCGATCGGGCGCCGCAGCAGCTCGACCTTGCTCATATCGATCATGCCGACGTGCTCGGAGAGGCGCTTCACGGCCATCTCCTCGAACGTCATGATCTTGAGCGTCCGCTGCCAGCAGCGATGGTGCGCGTCCTTGCGCGGCAGCAGGCCGTGGACCGTCATCACCATGGGGGTACCGGTCCGCTCACAGGCCCAGTTGGCGGCGCGGCCCGGCGTGGTGTTGGAGGCGTGGACCAGGTCGATGTTGTGCTTGCGGATGGCGTACTCGATCCAGGGGCCGCCGAGGGGCGCCGGCGGGGTCCAGACGTACTGCACGCCTGCTTCCCGGTAGCGCGGGAGCACCTCGCCCGGCTGCGAGGCCAGCCAGATCTCGTGGCCGCGCGCGCGCAGTCCCCGCGCAATGTTCAGCCGGAACGTGGTCCCGCCGCCGATCTTCGCGTTTCGCCCAACAAACAGAATCCGCATGCCTGGTCTTGCTCTCCTGGGGGAGATTGTCGGCAGACGCTCCCATGCCGTCAGTTCCGCGTCCGTCCCCCTTTTTGTGCGATAATTCAGCGTTTCGTCAAGTCGCCTGCCCGGATACCCCTGCGCCGCCCTGATGTTCTGGTTTCGTTCCCAGCCCCTGCCGGACCCGGCTACCGATCCGAACATCCTGCGGCTGCGTCCCTCTCCTGGCTACGGCGATCACCTGATGAACGCGGCGGTCATCGTGGGGCTGAAGGCGGAGCGCCCGGAGCTGCGGATCTTCCTGGCGGCGCGGCATCCCGAGCTGTTCCTCCATAACCCGCACGTGGAGCAGGTGCTGGACGGCCCCCGGCTCCAGAAGCGCGACCCCGAACTCTACGGCACGTTCAAGTGGCTCCGACCCCGCCAGCCCACGCAGCGCCAGCTCCAGGTCTCGGGCCAC
>CAYQDT010000834.1:0-2471 GCA_964416225.1 uncultured bacterium | reverse complement strand
GATCTCCGCGCGGGGTGCCCGGCCGTCCTTCTCGTCTGGCCGCAGCGCCGCGGCGATGGAGGGATTTGAGAGCCGATTCGCGCCGGATCTGTCATAAAATCCGGTAGCATCATCCGGGCGTATTCCAGAGGTCCGGGGAGAGCGTGGAGAGAAACCGTGGATCTGCCGCAGCCTTCGCCATCCCCGCGGCTGATCCGCCGGGCTCTGCAGCTCGAGGCGCTGAGCATTGGCTGGATGCTCGTCGAGGCGCTCGTCTCCCTGGCCGCCGGGACCGCCGCGCGGAGTGTCCTGCTCGTCGCGTTCGGAGCGGACAGCGTGGTGGAGCTCCTTTCGGCGGCGGTTCTCTACTGGAGACTCCTGCGGGAGGCCCGGGCGCTGCCGGGCGACGAAGCGCGGATCGAGAGCGTCGAGCGCCGCGCCTCCCGCATCGCGGGGTACCTCCTCTACGCGCTGGCGCTCTACGTGCTGCTCCAGGCGGGGTTCGGGCTGGTGCGCGGACAGGGCGCGGAGGCGTCGCCCTGGGGATTGGCCGTCGCCGTGATGGCCGCCTTCGCCATGCCTCCGCTCGCCCGGGCGAAGCTCCGCGTCGCGGAGCAGATCGGAAGCCGGGCGCTCCGGGCGGACGCCATGGAGACCTTCACCTGCGGCTATCTCTCGTGGGTGCTGCTGGCGGGGCTCGCGGCCAATGCCCTCCTCCGCTGGTGGTGGCTGGACAGTGCCGCCGCGCTGCTGCTGGTCCCGTTCCTGATCCGGGAGGGCCGGGAGGCGGTGGCGGGAAACGGCTGCGGCTGCGGGCGGGGAGCGTGCGGCGGGGAGGGGCCCGGCTGAAGAGGGGCCCGGAGCCTGGTTCCACCTGGCTCCCGCTTCACGTCCCGGCGGATGAGTAGTGGGTGCTCGCGCCGGCGGGGCGGTCCGGCCCTTTTTCGGCCTTCGATGCCGGCGCCGACCGGTACCCCGCGGGGCACCGAACGCGGCGGAATCCATCCCGTCGCGGGCCTCTCAAGAAACGGGCTCGCGCTGGGTTGCCCATGGATCCGGCGCTGCAGCCTCGGCGCCTGCGGAACGACGGGTTCGCACCGACGCTGCGGAAGGGACGCGCCGCGGGGTGCGTGGGACCGCTCTTTCGGAGAAGTCCCACGCACGGCGCGGACCGAGAGGCTACTTCAGCATCTCGTCGACCGCCTTTTCCACTTCGGGAAACGTGTTTCGATCCACGTTGACGAAGTTGGCACGGAACGTGCCCTGCTTCCAGAGCACCACCGTGTTTCGCGCGGCGGGATTGATCTTATAAGCGCCAACATCCGCCGCCCCAGGACCCTTCGGCAGGAACGTCACGGGAATCGTGATCTTCCGCTCCGTGGTCATCTGCTGGATGGCGTCTTTGGACTCCGGACCGGACATGATCACCACGAACGTCTTGAGGTTCTTGTCCTTCCGGGCCTCGACCAGTTGCTGCATATGGGCAACCAGACCGGCTGCCTTGGCTGCGTCGCCGTTGATAAAAGTCGCAACGACGGGCGCACCCCCGTACGCTCACCGGTAGCAGAGTTGCTTCCCCTTGTTCGGGCCGGAGACGTCCACCACGTCAAACACGGTGGTTCGGTCCCCGGGCCTGGGACCGGACTGCAGGCTGTCTGCCGCAAAGGCGGAAACCGCCAGCAGGCCAAGGGCCGCTACTGCGAGACTGAGCTTCATCTGCACGTCACCTCCTTTCCGGGTTCGGCGAAAATGCCGGAGTAGGCCGGGATGGCTCCGTTGTGCCATATCCCAATGGTGGATACACAATTCGTTGAGTTCCGCCCACATTCCTGATTGGAGTTTTCGTTTTCTTTAGGCGCATTCCGAATCATTGGCTGGCGTTCGCTCGCTCCCCGGCTGACGCCGGGCGGTTGCGTGCTCGGCGAGGGCACGGGCCGGAGGGACGCTGGATGTGGCACGATTCCTTCCGCGCGGCTAAAATCAACCAGCAGAATTTGAGGATGGCGCACTGTGCAACCACGCGATATCGCGCGCGATCTCGCTCGACTTCGGGAAGAGTTATCGGACCTCGGGGTTCGGGCACCGGTGGATCAGGAGACGGCGGAACAGCTCGAGCGTTCGATCGACCGCCTGCGTGACGACCTCCAGCGGATGCGGAAGAACCCCGCGTACGGTGCCGCTGAGCAATCCACCGCGGAACCGGACCCGCCCGCGGAGCAACTGTAAACCCGGGCCGTACAGGCCGGCCGCGCACTGAAGCCAGGTGACGCAGACCGGGAGGGGTCGGTGCACGGAGCGCATGCTGCTCCGGCTCGCACGACCCATTGCCTCCCGTAAGCGGCTGCCGGCGCCGGTGCGCCCTCGGGGCCGGACCGGCGCGGATGGCGCGAGGCAGGCCGCCGCTGCCCCGATCACGGCCGGACACCGCGAGTGTCCCCGCATCCCTCCTCTCCGGTGAGCCCGCACCACCTCCTGGCGGTGCGGGCTCACCG
>CAYQDT010000833.1:2097-2483 GCA_964416225.1 uncultured bacterium | reverse complement strand
CGCGGCGCGTAGAGTCGGCCGTCGACGTGCCTGGCCGAGGTGGTGGGCACCGAAACCCACCACCACCGCGCATACCACCCCGGCCCAGACCATGGCCGGCGTTGAAACCGCTGCCATTTCCGCACCTCCGAGTCTAATGAAAACCTAAGAACTTAGGATCACCCATCAGACGGCCGGCGGGTCGGAAAGTTGCAACTGAAGTTCAAATTTCGTTTTAAACCGATGCGAGAGGCGCTCCGGCTTTGAGACGAGCGATGGCCTCCGGGTCGATGCTCTCCAGGCGCGGTCCGAGCTTCGCCACCACCTGTGCCGCCGCATAGGCGGCGATGTTTCCGGCGGCGGAGAGCGAGAGCTGCTGGGTGAGGCCGTACAGGATGCCCGCCGCG